>QMKU01000169.1 GCA_003646525.1 Campylobacterota bacterium | reverse complement strand
TTGTAGTGTAGTTTGGATTATAGTAGCATTAGCATCACCTCGACCCCTATACTGCTATATTTGCTATATTTCTATATTCTCAGACGGGACTAAAGTCCCTGCTCCAAGTATCTATTAATTTGGTATTATAAAACTTCGGTTGAAGTTCCTCATCTCCATACTCCCTCTATTTCTCTATAACATTTCGGACAATGACCATCCTGTAGTCTGTTGACCGTTACCGAATAACCTGTGCGATCTATCAATAATTCACCGCATTTGGGACAATAGGTATCACCATTCACAGGAACATTACCCATATAAATATAGTAGAGACCCGCCTTTTTACCTATCTCGCTAGCACGCTTTAGTGTCTCAAGCCTAGTAGAGTCATGATCTTGCATCTTGTAGTCGGGATGGAATGCGCTCAGATGCCATGGTATATGTCTGCCAAGCTCATTGGCGATAAATTCTGCCATCTCAATCAAATCTTTGTCACTATCATTTTCCCCTTCGATCAGCAGTGTCGTTACCTCCACCCAAATCCCTTCCGCAACCATTCTCTTGAGTCTGTCTTTCACCGCTTGGAGTCCACCCTTGAGTACCTTTTTGTAATAGGCATCATCCCAGCTTTTGAGATCGATATTTGCTGCATCTAGCCAACTTGCCATATCTTTGACAATCTCAGGGGATTCAAAACCATTGCTGACAAAGATATTTTTCAACCCCCTCTCTTTGGCGATCACACCAATATCTTTGGCATAGGGGTAGAAAATAGTTGGTTCATTATAGGTATAGGCGATTGACTGACACTTGTGTTTAAGTGCAAGATTCACCATTTGATCTGGGCTCACCGTGACCTCTTTGTTGATGCTGTGCTCTTGAGAAATCTCCCAGTTCTGGCAAAACGGACACTTGAAATTACATCCAACTGTTCCAAGTGACAAAGCCTTTGATCCAGGCAGGAGATGATAGAGTGGCTTCTTCTCTACGGGGTCAACATTGAGAGCAACTGGATGACCATAGACTAGATTTTTGAGCTCTCCACCTTCATTACTATTCACACCGCAGATGCCTACCTGTCCCTCTTTGAGTTTGCAATAGTGCTGGCATAGCAGGCAAATAATCCTCTTTTTCTCTTCTTCGCTTCGGTAATATTTTATTTTGTTATGAAAAGTCATCTTTCGTAATATCCTTTACAGTACCAGACTCAACTTAATAATAACTCTTTTTCAGCAAAATGTCAACACCTGCGATAAAAAGTAATCATTATAATAAATAAATTGCAACTATTCCAAGACCATGCCAGAGATAAGCCCCAAAGTGTTATGATAAATCTATTAAACATAAGGATAAAATAATGTCTATAGACCCACGAGCAGGAAAACCTGCTAGCAATGAAGATCTCGTCGATATACCAGCACTTATTTCAGCATATTATAGCTTGAAACCTGATGCCTCTATAGTAAGTGAGCGCGTTACCTTTGGTACTTCTGGGCATCGCGGAAAAGCTTTCAAAAAAAGCTTCAATGAAGCACATATACTTGCAGTGACACAAGCAACCTGCGAATATCGTAAAAAAGAGGGTATCGATGGTCCACTCTATATCGGTAAAGATTCTCATGCTCTCTCTACACCTGCTCAAATCACTGCAATCGAAGTACTCGCAGCCAATAATATACCTACTTTGATTGCTGAAGAGAATGGCTACACTGCAACTCCGCAAGTCTCATTTGCTATCCTAGAGCACAACAAAAATGGTGGTGCACAGGCGGATGGTATCATCATTACCCCTTCACACAACCCACCTGAAGATGGTGGATTCAAATACAATCCGCCCAATGGTGGTCCAGCAGATGTGGATGCAACCTCTTGGATAGAAAACCGTGCCAATGAGATTTTGATCGAAGGGGTCGATAGTGTAGCTAGAGTCTCCTATGATGAGGCACTCAAAAGTGATGCAATCGAAACCTTTGACTATGTCACACCTTATGTAGAAGCACTTGTCAAAGTAGTAGATATGGATGCAATCGTCAAATCAGGTATCCATATCGGTGTCGATCCTCTAGGGGGGGCTAGTGTTGCGGTTTATGAAAAGATCAACGAAATCTATGGTCTCAATATGGATATTGTCAACCCTTACATCGATCCAACTTTCTCCTTCATGACTCTTGATCACGATGGTAAAATTCGCATGGACTGCTCAAGTCCTTATGCCATGGCTTCGCTCGTCGCACTCAAGGATAAGTATGATATCGCATTTGGAAATGATGCTGACTCTGACCGCCATGGTATCGTAACACCGACTGGAGGATTGATGAATCCCAATCACTATCTCAGTGTCGCTATCGGATATCTCTTTGGCGGTCATCGTCCCAACTGGAACAAGGGATTGAAAATTGGAAAAACTCTTGTATCAAGTGGAATGATAGATAGAGTTGCAGAAGATATCGATGCAGAAGTGATGGAAGTACCTGTCGGCTTCAAATGGTTTGTAGATGGACTGCATGAGGGCACACTTGGTTTTGGCGGTGAAGAGAGTGCCGGTGCTTCCTTCTTGCGTTTTGACGGTAGTGTTTGGAGTACAGACAAGGATGGCATCATACTCAACCTTTTGGCAGCTGAGATATGGGCAAAAATGGGCAAGAGCCCCTCTATAATCTATGCAGAGATGGAAGAGAAATTTGGTCGATCTTATTACAAAAGAGTTGATGCACCTGCCACAGTCGAACAAAAAGCAGCGATCAAGGCAATCGATCCAGCGAAACTTTCTCTCTCGACGCTAGCAGGTGAAGCAGTCGAAGATATCCTGACCCACGCCAAAGGCAATGGTGCCGCAATCGGTGGACTTAAAGTCGTCAGCAAAAATGGCTGGTTTGCGATGCGCCCCTCAGGTACAGAGGATATTTACAAGATTTACGCTGAAAGTTTCATTTCGCAGGAGCACCTTGAGTTAATACTTGAAGAGGCTCAGGCACTGGTTGCTTCACTTTTGGACTAATAATTTCTAGTAATAGAACTAAAACAACTACCAAAGTTAAATATTTAGGAGCAGGGACTTCAGTCCCGTTTTATGGGACTAAAGCCCCTGCTCCAAGTATCTATTTTTTGGTATTATCAAAAAGGAAAATATAAAAATGAAAATACTTCTATCGATAATCATATCAGCGGTTTTAATGCTAAACTTTACTGCTTGCGGAGGCAGTGATAGTGAGATAAACACAAATGTACCTAAGGATGATATACCTAAAGATGAGATCAATCCAGGACCATTTCAAGCAGGAGAGTATGGACAGATCACGCTTACGACAGAGTGGATAGTTCCAGATGGTGCACTATTTTTAGATATAAGAAATGATTGGGAAAGAGTAGAGATGCGTGCACAGGAGGCAGTAGGAGGAGCACTCTATGAGTACAGAGAAAAAGCTGGCAATGGAAGTGAAAGATATATAAACCCCAACTTCTATGAAGATGTTCTGGTATTGGCAGACGATGAAAACAGAGAAGTCATTCTCATCTGCAATAGTGGATCGAGAACCAAATCTGCCGCAAAACTTCTTTCAGATAGAGGCTTTACCAATATATGGTATATTACAGGTGGTATGGGTAGTTGGGCAGCAACCAAGCCAAGCGAAACAATTATTAATACACCACTCTAAAGAGTTAGACAAAAACTCTTCGACAAAAACTCGAAGAGTCATTCTATTTTACTCTATTTTACCCTTTTTGAGTCTTTTTACTGCAATCAACTTGAGACTATATTAATACACAATAGGACTTCTTCATCGAAATGCTAAAAAATAAGCATGTATACAGGATAATCACCATAAAAAAAGAGTATTATTCCACAAAATTAACACCAAAAGGATAATTAATGGCACTAAAAGTAGCAATCAATGGAACAGGCAGAATAGGTATGATCGTAGCAAAGATCATCATGGGTAGAGATGATATAGAGCTTGTAGCACTCAATACAACATCTAAGCCAGACATGCTAGAGTATCTTTTCAAATATGACAGTGTGCATTCAGGTATAGATGCAAAAATTGTTGCTGATGATTGCATAGAGCTCAATGGCACAGCAATCAAAATGTTCAGCGACAGAGATCCTGCCAATATTGACTTTGGTTCGACAGGTGCAGAGCTTGTCATCGAGTGTACAGGTGCTATCTTGACAACAGAGCTGGCAAACAAGCATCTTCACGGCGGTGTCAAAAAAGTCGTTATGTCTGCTCCGGCAAAAGATGACACTCCTACATTCGTCTTGAATATCAATACAGATAACTATAAAGGTGAGGCGGTCATCTCCAATGCAAGCTGTACAACCAACTGTTTGGCTCCTATCTGTAAAGTACTCGATGATGCGTTCGGTATCGAAAATGGTTTGATGACGACGATTCATGCATATACTAACGATCAAAATGTCTTGGATGTCAAGCATAGCAAAGATAAGCGTCGTGCCC
>QMKU01000168.1 GCA_003646525.1 Campylobacterota bacterium | reverse complement strand
CATTACTTATGCTGTGGGGTATTACAGGGCACCCACTTTTCTGTCCGGTGTGGCAGATGAGACGCATGATGACTATGATGCTGTAACTATTTACGGTGTGGGGGATTACTGTATTGTTCCTGAGCTCAAGGCTGTTTATAAATCATCTTTACTGGACAATAGTGACAACTACCCGCCTGCAAACCCTACGGCATGGACGTTCTGGTCTCCTTTGAATTCGTACAAGATGCTGGCAGTAGATGAGTTTATAGGGTCTAAGACCATGGGGAATGATGTAGTGTTGGAGTTTGACTTTTCTCAAGCCACAGCATGTACGATGCTTGACTGCGATTTTGTCTCGGTACTCATGGAGCAAATTGATAACAGCACCGGAGAGGTGATACACAGTAAGAGAGGGACGGGGAGTACGTTTGGGGTTTTGTCCTGGTATGACTATTTCTATAACCCTTTGAATAAGATTTACCAAATGCATTATGAAGGATTTGAGTGGCATGCAAATTCGACACTAAGACTGACTTTTACGGGGGCTGTTTCTATAGGATCTCTCACGCTGGGGATTGTGAGGAATATGGGCTGTACTCTGTACGGAACTTCTGTGACTTTTGAAGATGAGTCTAGCATTACTTCATCGCTGATAACGGGATTTAGAAAAGTCACTCGCTACGGGTACATACAGGTTATTGAGGCTAAAGTAAGGTTTGATACAGAGGAGTTCAATGCTATTGCACAGACAGTGAAGAGAATTATAGGTAAAAATATTGTTTTTATACCCACAGAGTTTGATCAATTTTCCGAAATGATAATTCTTGGATACTTTGAGAAGTTTCCTATACCCTTGGATAATCCGGCAAAAATTACAACACAAACTACAATTATAGGAGTAGCATAATGACAACCATAAGAGAAGACGCAGGGAATACACCCATAAGAGGAGAGCAGACACCAGAGGAGTTTGCCACCAATGTAGGAACAAAGCTGGTCTATATATCGGATGTATTTACCCCAGATTTCAACCTTGCTGTTTTAGAGGTAACGAATGCTGCAAACACAATAGTGGGCCTCACAAACTATAAGGGCGATTATTCGTCTACAACTATCTATAGTCAAAGCGAGTCTGTTAGCTATGCAGATGGGTTTAACTATATGTGTAAGGTAGATAATACTCTTGATTTTCAACCAGACTTATATCCTGCAAAATGGCAAAGGGCAGAGAAAGGATTGATGGAGATCAAGGATGATACTACTCCTGAATTAGGTGGTGCTTTAAATGGTTCAGGTAGGACAATTTATAATACTTCTATAGCGACAGTGACAGGACTTACGTTGAGTCTTGCAACGGGCAACATATTGAAAGCAACTCTCACTACAGATTCATCTATATCTTTTACAAATATACCTTCGGGGTCTACAGACTGGTTAGTTGAAGTTTCATCAGGTGGATTTACAATAACATGGAATGGTGCTGTTACATGGGATGGTGACGGAGTAGAACCTGAATGGTCAACAGGAACAGACACGGCTTACTTCTATACAACGGACGGCGGAACAACCATTAAAGGTATGCGTGTCCGGGCAGGTGCTGTATAATGTTTAGGGGAATGAAAAGCCTTAAACTAAGTGGCGGTGCTGGGAGTGGATGGACTTGGGAAAATGCTGTAGCCAAAGAGAGTGTTGATTTAAGGAACGTAAATTCTAGGTATGATTCGTATTCTAACGGTGTTCAGATAAGCGATGATGGTCATTATTTGTATATTGGATTTTGGCAATTAAAAGTCATTGCTCAATTTTATTTATCGACTGCAGGAGACCTCTCGACTATCACGACAACAGTTATAGAAAAGTCATTTCCCCACGAATTTAATACTTTTAAAATTGCTAAAGGTGGAGAAAGGCTCTATATTAATCTTGAAGGGGCTGATAGGGATATTGTAAGGCAGTATGATTTTTCAACAGCTTGGGATATTGAATCTATTGGTGGATATGTGAGTCAAGAAAGTGTGATAAACGATGACGGCATAGTCGAAGGTCTTGATGTTTCACTGGATGGAACACAATTATTTGCTATTTCTAATAATCAAGACTTATATGCTTGGTCAATGCCAACACCTTTTGAACTACAAGGTGGGGCAAGTTCGGGACCAGTATCTATAAATTTAGAGGATTCCATAAATTTCTCGTCTGATGGTAAACGTATAATGTCAGTAAGGGGGGAACAGGGAGACTTTGCTAGTAAATGGGATATTGGCAGTACCTATACCGATGACCCATTGAACCCTTATGCAACCCAAGGCGATTTCGGGTATGGCATGGATATTACACCAGACGGGAAGAATGCTTTTTGTAAAAGTAGTTCTTCCCCCGTTATTACAAGAGTAGAATTGGCACCCGGAGGATCTTATGGAAAAAGTGTACCCGTTGCTGATGCAGGAGATGATCAGTATGAAATCGTTTTAGATGCTACAGTACAACTTAATGGTAGTGGTAGTTATGACACAAACACACCACCAAAAACATTGAGTTATATTTGGTCATTGCCTACAATCCCCGGTGGAAGTACAGCAGTTTTATCTGACCCTAATATTGTTAATCCTACATTTGTTTTAGATGTTGAAGGGGATTATATTGCTTCTTTGATTGTAAGCAATGGGTTTGAATCTTCATCTCCAAGTACTACAACGGTTACGTCAAGTGCATTGGGAGTTACTGCAAGGTATTGGGGTGTTAAAAATCTCAAAGGGGTATTGGTTAGAACATCTCAAATAGAATTTGTAGCTGTTAATAATGGAATGGCATTAACAGAATTTGACACAACAAATGTTATTTATGACCTTCCTTCTTATGGTCACACCATCTCCAAATCAGCAACGAATAGAGACTGGGGTACAAACATAGCACTTGACCCAGATACGTTTTTAAAATATGATTGCGGAGTCGAGCAAACTGTATCCTTTATAAGAATTGGGATTAATGACAATACTTCAAAACTATTAGAACCTTTTAGCATATTAAAGTCTGATGACGATGTGAATTGGTATGAGAGTGACATATTCTCAGGGTACACAGCAGATGCAATTAACCAATTCAACTCAGGAAACTACATAGATATAACCAATACAAATTGGACACTAATTTAAAGGAACAACGATGAACAGTATTTTTGGAGAAGTAATAAGTAACGAGTTTACAGGGTTACAAGTAAAAAGAGGCGGGACTTACGGTGGTAAAAAGTTTGGTAAAAACTCACCTGACAGCACTTATATAGATGCAGGTCTTTACCCTATTATGGGGGATACACCTTCTTATGACTCAAGCATTGAAAGGCTTAATACTCCTGTGTATGCAGTAGAGTTTGAACACATAACACGAACCTATGCAGTTATACCATTAACTCAAGAAGCTTTGCTTGAAATGGTTGAGAGATTAGTCCAGAAAATGTTGGATGATACGGCTATACAGAGCGGATACGATTCAATCATGTCTGCATGTACCTATGCTACATCTACTGGAAGCTTTGGAGTAGAAGGGCAAAAGTTTGTGAATTGGAGAGATGCAGTGTGGACGCATCTTAACGTATTGCAATCAGATATAGCCTCAGGAGCAACCGTAGCACCGACACTAGAGGAACTAATGGCAGGGTTACCTGCTTACCCAGCAACATAAAAGGATATCAAATGAAGGATCTGGTCATTAAAAAAGCTTTTGGTAAAAAGGGTGCATATATTATTACTCAAGAGAAAGGGGATATTGACAACTACAGTTTAAAATACTTTGATGAGAAATTATCTATCTTGATTACTATCTATGTCGGGGGCGATACGGATGGAGGATCTACAGGCATAGCAGAGATAGTGTTTGATGAACTGTTAGGTCGAACGGCACACGGTTATATATTCCATGATGAGCTGTGGAGACACCGGGTACATTTAAAAGATTTATATCTACAGTATGGCATTACTTTTGTCGAGACAAACAGAATCATGATGAATATCCATGCGAAAGCAGGGGCAACTTGGGCAGAAACAAACCTTACAAGACTAGCTGTACGATGGCTGGGATGGTACAAGTGGATTCATCCTGGTGACAGAGTGAAAAGTGTCAGTGTACCCACGATTACAATAGAGAAAGTGGAATGATTCCTAAATGATACTTAGGGTGCAGTTCCTATTCTTACTGTAAATTATTCCTGTTTTTGGTGAGTCCTTACATTTGCTATCAAATCATCACAAGGGCTATCTCCACTTGCACCAAACACCATAGTAGTGTACTCAAAGTGAAGCAATAACCAATATTCAAAACAAGGATGAGAGACAATAGCTTCAAGCTGTGTCTGTCTGGAGCGATACCCCTTTATGAGGTTTATAGCATCTCCAAAGTCAGCATGTCTATCTCTATCTATCACGCAAAAAACACGATCATAAGGCACTTCACGTTCCTTTGTTATCTGTTTTTT
>QMKU01000167.1 GCA_003646525.1 Campylobacterota bacterium | reverse complement strand
TTTTTCATACTCCTCCTAACCCTCCTCCAGTCACAACCTAGAGAAGCACTACTCATAGGAAACAGTGACTACAAACACATCACAGACCTAGACAATCCCTCACCTCATATCAAAAGACTCAAAACAAGCCTACAATCATTAGGCTTCTCTGTAATCACCAAATCAAATCTAAACTCTGAACATTTAGAAGAGTCAATAGAAAAGTTCAGTCATAGACTCTCTAAAGATAGAAATACTATAGGTTTTTTATATTATAGTGGTCACGGATGTCAACTAGACCACAAAGGTTATCTCATCCCTACAGATGTAGATACCCAAAAAAGACTCAAGATCAAACACCACGCCCTAAGTATCAATGAGATGCTAGATCAGATAGATAGTGCAAATAATAGAGTAAATATGCTCTTTTTGGATGCCTGTAGAGATGTACCCACAGGAGCTAGAGGAGGAACCAAAGGATTAGGACAACTCACCACCCCCAAAGGTACACTCGTAGTCTATGCCACCGAAGCAGGGAAGATAGCTAGAGACAATCAAAACTTTATAAATTCGCTGATAGATAATATCAACAAGCCTAATCAGAGTATCAGAGATATAGGGGATAATATCTCCAATGCCGTAGCAGACCAAACCAATGAAAAACAGATACCAGTGGTGTTTAGCAAAAGATTACCGAGACCTAGTGTTGTGCTGAATGTTCAAGCTGGAGATGAAGATGAAGAAGAGGAGATTGTCACCCCTACTGTACCCACAGAAACCAAATACTCCCTCACTATCAATCCAACTCCCCATAATGCCAAAGTATACATAACAAATATCAAACCTAAATACAGAGACGGCATCAGACTAAAAGCAGGAGAGTATAGAGTCAAACTCATAGCACAAGGCTACAAGAGTAAAATAGTAGATATATCTCTTAGAAAAGATAGTAGCTATAGTGTGGAGTTGGAGAAAAAGAGAGTAGTAAGTAGCTCTAAACAGATCACTACCATAGGCAATCTAATGTGGCAAGACGAGCCATATACAAAAGCAGAGAAGAAGGCTTATGATGATGATACAGAACATGGAAAAACACTCAATTGGAACAGTGCTATATCATACTGTAAAAATCTCTCTTTAAGTGGATATGATGATTGGAGACTGCCAAATAAAAAAGAGTTACAGAATTTATATAAACAAAAATCTAAATTGAAGAATGTTATCTCTAGCAACTATTGGTCGTCTGCTACCGGTGCGTCAATTACGAGCGATGCCTGGGTTGTCAACTTCTACGACGGCAATGACGATGGCGACGGTAAGAGCGGTAGCTATTTCGTTAGGTGTGTTAGAGCAGGACAGTAACTTGACCTTTGATTTTAATATATTTGCATAGAGTAGTCGTTTGTATTTGTAGAGAATATAGCATAGAGGCTCTTTAGCCCCGCAGGGAAGTGAGTGGTTTTATAGCTTTAATTTGGTTTGCTTGGGTAGGGTGTAGTCCCCGACTACACCAAATCAAATCAAAAATACAGAGCATAGTCAGTAATTATACCTATATAATATCTATGAGGATTTTAAGTCATCACTTAGTATATACAGAAAAGTTTTATAGGCAAAGATTATTTTATGGCAAATTTTAAAACTCATATCACTATCGCTACAATATCTTCAGCCTTAATGAGTGAGGTACTGCTCTCTATGGCAATACTTAGTCCTAGAGAGGCATTATTACTATTTGGATTAGGAGTAATAGGTGGCATTACTCCTGATATTGATTCTGACAACTCTACATCAGCACAACTTCTATTTAATATTATCTCTGTTTCCATTACCACTCTTTGGATATTTATGATGGCATACCACTACTCATTTGTTGAGATGATACTTATATCTGTATTCTCTTTTGTAGTTATTCGTTTTGGTTTTATGTCTATAATAAGTTTCGTATCGGTACACCGTGGGATGATTCACTCTATTCCTGTTGCGGTCACTATAGGACTTGCTTTGACTAGCACTCTACACTACTTTTTTTTGTTAAATGAATTTTTTAGCTGGCTACTTGGAGTGGTATTTGCGCTCAACTACCTAATACATCTCTTAACCGATGAACTCTTCAGTATCGATATAGGTAACAGAAAAATAAAAAAATCTTTTGGTACAGCCTTTAAACTCTTTCGTTTTAAAAGCCTTTCAGATAAAATATATACACTCATAATCTATTTAATTCTATCTATTTTATACTATGTTGCACCTAGCAATGAGCTATTTTTTGATATATTTTCATCTAAAGAGACTTGGATAGAGTTAAAAGCAAATCTATTGCCTAGTGACGATATATGGTTTAACTTGTAATTTATTCTTAATCATCTTCAACTTTAGTATCTCTCTTTTGTCTGTTGGGTCTTCTTGACTTTTGTCTCGTTCCCATCGCTTCTGCGCAATGCCAATGAATGAAGAATGCGTAGGGTCGGTTCACCGACCATTTAATGTTGAGTGTTGTAAGGGCTTAAACAGAAATTTTTTGTAGCTATAGAATAGATACAAAACTATAAAATATAGAAAAACTATACTAAATATTGACATTTATCTCTATTTATACTATACTTTGTAAAATAAAAGGAGATAGTATGAAAATATCTAAAAAAGCCAAAGCCAAAACAAAAGCCAAGATTATCCGTTCATCGGTTGACCTCATCACTCAAAAAGGGTTCAAAAATGCTTCGCTTCGTGAGATAGCCAAAAATGCTGGTGTGAGTAATCCTACCATATATAACTACTTCCCAAACAAAGAGAAGCTCCTCTATGGATATATAGAACATCAGCATACTATAACTGCTGGGATACTTCAAGAGATAGATGATTTTCATACCTATACTCTCAGGGAGCAGTTGCAGACACTGATAGCTACAGAGCTGGAGTTATATCTCGAAGATAGAGAGTTTGTGATACAGATAGCTGATATGGTCTTTGTCTCGTCATCGGTCAAGCTAGATGCTATCTATGAGACAAAAGAGAAGTTTATAGAGATTGTTGATGAGATGTTGAGAGTATCTATAGAGTCGGGAGAGATCAAAGAGCCACCATTTAGAGACTATATGCCTATGCTCTTTTGGGACTACTATATAGCAGTCGTGGCGTATTGGGTAGAGGATGATAGTGAGTCATTTGAAAATACCACACAGTTCATCGACCACTCCATGGGTGTGATAGAGGCTCTATTGCACTCTGATATACTCAGTCGTGTCTCAGACTTAGGTATGTTTCTACTCAAGACACATCTACTATCGGCACTGCAAAAATACACAGCACCTCAAAAAGGTCTCAAGATACTCAAGCAAAAACTAGAAGGGCTTAGTGATGTGTAGAGATAATCTCCCCACTACAAAACTTTCCAGAGGCAGGGTAGTAGGCAAAGCAATGCTAAAGATAGGGGCTAACCAGACAAAAGAGGTCATCAAAGGAGTATTCCTATCTCCAAAGAAGAAAAAGGAGTCAGCCGAAATAGCCCATGCCAAAAATGCAAAAGTGATAATGGACTCACTAGGTCAACTCAAAGGAGTATCTATCAAAATAGCTCAACAGGTAGCTCTAGGTATGCCTTTTTTGCCACCTGCTTATCTCGATGAGATGAGTAAGTCTTTTCAGGCAGTTCCTCCTATCAACAAAGCATTGGTTAGGAAGATCATCAAGCAGGAGTTGGGTGAGTATCCTAGTGATGCTTTTGGGAGGTTTGAGTTAGCTCCTTTTGGTTCGGCTAGTTTGGGGCAAGTTCACTATGCTATCTACGAAGGAGAGAATATAGCTATCAAGATACAGTATCCAGGAGTTGCCAAGAGTATCAAGAGTGATATAAGCATACTCAAATTTGCAATAGCTAGATTTGCAAAGGGTAGAAATATCGACCATATCATAGATGAGATTAGTGATAGACTCTATGAGGAGGTGGACTATCTACACGAAGCCAAAAATCTAGAGTACTTTTACAAAAATTTCAACCATCCTTATGTAGTTATACCAGAGTTGATAGGGGAGCTATCTACCAATATGCTTTTAGCTGCCTCACTGATAAGAGGTATAAACCTAGAGCAGTTTTTGGCTACCAATCCTCCTCAATCACTTAGAGATCACTATGCGCAGATACTCTTTGATAGCTTTTTTATCACGCTATATCAGCTCAAAAGAGTACACGCAGATCCAAACCCTGGGAACTTTATCTTCATGGATGATAGAAGGCTAGGTATGATAGACTTTGGATGTGTCAAGGTGGTAAATGATGAGTTCCTATCTAGCTATACGACACTTCATCTCTCACTTATAGATGGTGTAGCCGATGAAGAGATAGTGACTCAGTATCTGGCACTCAATATGATAGACAGGGACTCACCCAAAAAGATGCTGAAGTTCTACCAAAAGGTCATCAAGCCACTAGATCGCATCTATATAGAGATATTTTTAGAAGATAGCTATAGCTTCAAAGAGCATA
>QMKU01000166.1 GCA_003646525.1 Campylobacterota bacterium | reverse complement strand
TTTCAATAATCCTCTTTCGTATGCCATCTTCAACCTCTTTTTTTAAAGAATAACAAAAAAATTTCAAAAGAGATAAAAGCATTTCATTTTGCAATAATTAAAGAGAAGTTCGGCATCCTTCATAAGTAGTTTACACTTTAAACTTATTGGATTTTGTAGGTGTGACCCTGTCACACGAGCAGATCATCACTTGTGCGACATGGTCGCACCTACAACATTGTAAACTACCTTTTACTAGATATGAAAGATGCCAGAAGTTTTTAGAGATTAAGTCAATATTTTACTCTTATTGAAGAGTGAGTTTACACAGAGAAGAGATTACAAGATTTCTATTTCCCTATTTTGGGTATAATACCATCATGAAACCAATAGAAATATCTCAAATAGCCACCTTACCTACCAAATACGGTCTTTTCAAGATTCAAGCCTTCAAGGAAGAGGAGAAAGAGCATTTGGCACTTTTTACCGATAATCTTTCGGAGACTCCTATCGTTCGAGTACATTCGGAGTGCTTGACTGGTGATGCATTAGGCTCAATAAAATGTGACTGTGGAGAACAGTTACATTTTGCTCTTGAGTTGATTGCAAAAGAGGGTGGAATGCTGATCTACCATCGACAAGAAGGGCGAAATATAGGACTTCTCAACAAGGTCAATGCTTATGCGTTACAGGACAGGGGCTACAATACAGTTGAAGCTAATCATCAGTTAGGGTTCTCTGCAGATGAGAGGACTTATGAGATCGTCGAGTTTATTTTGGCACATTTCGGTATCAAAAAGTTAAAACTTTTGACCAATAACCCAAAAAAGATTGAGAGTCTCAAAGATATAGAGATCATCAGACGACTACCGATCCAAATAGAAGCAAATCCTTACAATGAGAACTATCTTAAAACAAAAAAAGAGGAACTAGGGCATCTCCTGTAGGGCTAGTCCAGCGAGATAAACACCAAAAGGAACTTTATGCAAAACAGTGAAAAACTCAAAAATCTTCTAGAGCTTGAGATATTGCCAGATGTAGAAATAGCCATCGATGAGCTATTTGAAGTAATCGATAAAACAAAAAATGCAAACAGAGCACAAAAAGAGGACTTGGAAGAGCTTCGTGACATGCGCACAGAGTGTTATGCGATACTCGAAGATCTCAATAGGGATGAGATCGAAGAAGAGGAGATCGATGCACTACTCGAAGAGCTGATGGAGCTAAAGACAGAAGATCAGTAAGGAAGTTCTCCTGCGATATTCCCTGGAGGGTTATATTGACAAACTATCACAGAGGAGCCTTGAGTGCCGATAGATGCTCTGCCACATCCTACTTCTGTCGTCGCCTCCCAGATGATCTGAGTATAGTGACCACACTCTTGACCCCCGATACAGCTATTACTAGCATAGTCATAATAACTTTTCTCAACATACCATGCGTTAACTGCATCCACATAGGTAGCCTGCTCAAATGAAGCATAAAGATTTTCGCCATATTGGGTCTGACTATGCTCCAGTTTGCCACTCTCTGCCAACACATTAGCATGACCTTGTGCAGAGAGAGCCAGATAGGAATTCCAAGTGACTGGAACGAGTACAGAGGCTTCTCCTCTGATTTCATTACTTCTCTGTATCATGCTGGCGATCTGATCAGTTTCTGGAATAATCACATCTACAGCAGGATCATCTGCATCTGACCCTTGATCGAGAGCATAATCCATCAACTCTTCTGTACCGCAAGCAGAAAAAAACAGAATGGAGAGAGACAATAAAAAGAATTTAAATTTTAACATAATGTGAACCTCTGTAATAAATGAAAGATTATAGCCAAATAATACTTGGGAGATAGGATAAGTAGATTATCAAGATTTGCTATCGATCTCTTCTATGATATTTTTCATACTTTTACCTTCCACATTGACAATAACATCGGCCACTTCTCTATAAGCTTTTTCTCTTTGCTCATATAGACTCTTTGCCTCTTTTGGTTGCTTGAAAAGTGGTCTTTTTTTAAGTTTCTTCTTTGCATTTTCAGAATTAATAATGCGATCATATATCCATTCAAACGATGCATCCAAAAGCACCACGGTACCGATATCTGAAAGGTTATCAACCTTGTAGAACCCTCCTCCACAACTGATTAATGTCCCTGAGACTTGCTCTTCAATCCAGTCCGCTGTCTCCTGTTCAAGGGTACGAAAGTAGCTCTCTCCATCTTCTTCAAAAATCTTTTTTACTTTTCGGTTCTCTTTGGATTCGATCAAATCATCAGTATCAATAATATATACATTATAGCTCTGTGAAAACGCACGAGCAGTCGTCCCCTTACCTATACCCATAAATCCGATCAAAATAATATTCTTCTTCTTCAAATTATCACCTTTTTATCTGCGATTTTTGGCTTAACCAAATATCAGCGTATTCTTTTTGGCAATAGCACTCAATTTCTTACGCGCTATCTTATCCGGAGTCAATCCTTTTGTATTGCTATAGATATCGATGAGTTGGTCATATGAATCAAGTGCGATGTTACGCCTATAAAGTGCGGCTGTGCCGAGATACTCGAAAATTTCCTCTTTGGTGATATCGCTACATCCATATAAAAAGTTCTCAAGCATTAGAGCAAACCGCTCCTCATCGCCGTTAATAAACTCTTCTGCTATCTTTTTGGCTGATTTTTCCTCTACTCCTCTCTTGTAGAGAGTTGAAGTAATATTTTCAATGATAGTACTATTGAAATTAGTTCGCATATTTGCAGTGATACGGAGCGTATCCGCAACTACGGGGTTAAATACCAAAATCGAGATAAATAATGTAATTCGTATAATGTTTTGTTTGTTCATATTGAATTCCTTTGGAAGATTATAGACAAAATGTGTTAATGGAGAAATAAAACAGTGCTTTTAATTTGGATCTCTTATGTTTTGCACTATGTCTCTTCATCCATAATCATCCATATCCACATTTCCATAGACAAGAAAAACTCTGTGATATGTTCAAATACTTACTGGGGTTTAATTAGAATTGCTGAGTTGTTGCATTGGATTATCTTTTTTATTTATTTTAGCATATAGCGAATCTTGTATCTTTAAATTATGTTGAATTATGGGTTTTTGTAGCTTATTTTATGGAATGGGTAATTGAGGTAATTGGGGGTTTTCGACAGGCTAACCCCTCTATTTAAATCACTTATTTAGTTTAAGATTTGAGTTTTAGAGAGACTAGGTCAAGAAGAGTTTTCGTTGTTTTCAGATAATCATGTTTTTCAATTGCTTTACATCTAGTTTCTGCTGAATATTGTTCAAAATTATTAATTTGATTAATGAGAATCTCAAAAACTTCATTACTATCATAAGAGTCTACATAAGAAATATCAGGCATCATGACTAGCTCCTCTGGTATGTCACCATTGCGAGAAACAACTAAGCCACCAGCTAATTGTGTTTCAACAACTTGATTTTCATATAAGCCTACATATCTATGTGTTCCATTATCTAGAATATTTTTCCCTTTATTATGCACGCTATAGTCAAAATCAATCGGTATATAAATCCATATTTTATTAATAAATTTTTCGTAGAATTCCGGATATCCAAGTAAACGAATTCTTTTTGAATTTAATTCTTTTATATTATCTCTTAAAGATAAATATTCAGTTTTTGGTAATAAACTCTGTAATTTTATACCAGAATTTACTATATGTCTGATTGAAAGGTCTCTAGAGTCTTGTGCTTTTACAGACTTATCAAGTCCAATCATTGGATATTTAGGCTTGTCAGGAACAAGAATACTTGTATCAAAACCTCGTGGAACATAATGAATAAAATCTTGACCAAATTTCATAGATTCTTTAAAGTCAGTATATAAAGATGCAGCTATAAAGTCATAATTTTTTAAAAGACCTTGGTATTTTGCTTTATCCTTAGATGTATAACCGGAAAATATCCTTGGAGGGTTTTTAACAATAAAGAAACCTTTATACTTCAATGTCTTTCTAAGTATATCTTCTTGCGCTCTATAAGATTGCCAAATAATAAAATCTTCATTTTTATCTACGCCACTTCCATCAATGTTGGTTATCTTAATATCAAATGATGAGCCATAACGATTTAGATTATCTAATGAAGCTATTCCAAATTGATGCAATAAAGCCTTAACATTATGACATTCAGAATCAGGTAGATATAAAGTAACTATAGATCCGTGTGTAGTAAGACCTTTAGCAAATAAAATAGACATAACGGCATTGAATCCGTTTTCCAATTCAGGGTGTCTTCCAATTATTCCAATTTTCATATTTTCATCCTACTAAATAAATTTATTTTTAAGATTTTTCCTAAATTCTCTATACCATGTAAATCCAAGCTCATAGCACAGCGATAATGATGTCCACACCAGACTATTCACTCACTCCCGCCAGTCTACATTCAGCTATAAAAGTCACAAATACTCTCAAGGTATGGCAAGACAGGTGAACGAATA
>QMKU01000165.1 GCA_003646525.1 Campylobacterota bacterium | reverse complement strand
TCTCTATGGAAAGTTTTCCTGCTTCTATCTTGGAAAAGTCTAAAATATCATTGATTATATTGAGTAGAGACTTTGCACTATTGTCTATCTTCTCTACATAGTTTCTCTGTTTATCGTTGAGTTTAGTTTGAGATACCAAATGAGACATACCTATGATACCATTCATAGGTGTTCGTATCTCGTGGGACATGTTGGCTAGGAACTCTGATTTGGCTTTTGTGCTATCTTCTGCTTTTTGTTTGGCTAACTCTAGCTCCTTTGTCCTCTCTTTGATAGTCAAATTATCTAACTCTTTTTCATTTAATAGTGTACCAATTACCAAAACTAATAGTATATTTGAGAGTATAAAAAAGTTTATATCTATTATACTATGTACTATATTGTCTAGTGTAAATAGTGTACCCTCAACATGTGCTGAATATATAGCTACGCCAGAGACCATAGCAGTAGCAAGAGTTCCATACGATAAACCTTTTTTGGATGTTACATATAGTATCAATGGTGTAGTGATAACTATAAGAAGTGATAAGTTATTTATCTTCAATACAATAATAGCAAAGTATGCCAAAGCCAAGAAGAGTAGAGCAACTCCTAAATAGAGTACTCTGTTTAATTTTTTGTACTCTTGATATAGATATAGCACAAATGGAGTAATGATAATTTGCCCTATAGAGTTACCAAACCACCATGAAAATAGATTGTTAAGATAACTAGACATCGGCATATCTGTAGCAGTAAGCAAAATAGTATTCCCCATAACTGAACTAAATGGTTGCAAAACAAGTATAATCAAAAAAATCAAACCATATATATCTTTGGTATGTTCAAGTGAGACATTGAGCTTAAATCTGTTAAATAAGATAAGAGCTATATATGCTTCAGTTGTGTTAAAGACTGAGATTAAAAATGATGGCAACATATCTAACCCACCACTAAGTGCCAATACAAACTGCCCGATAAAGATACCAAGCAGTGCAGGTCTACCATATATTAGAACTCCAGCCAAAGCAAATCCCTCAGCTGCAAATATTACGATGGTTACAATATCATTTGTATTTGATACTGCAAAACTTAATTTTCCACTCACAAAATATAGTATTGCCATAGCGATAGTTAGTATTATATCTTTCATACAATTTCCTTGTTATTAAAATCAAAAAACCATATACATATCTGGTGCATCTCTTATCTCCTTTAGCCCTCTACCCTATTCCTGCCAGCCTCTTTCGCCCTAAATAGTGCATCATCAGCCCTTTTCATTATACTCTTTTGTCTATCATCTTTTTCAAGCTCTGCTATACCAAAACTACAAGTGATCTTTAGATCATTTACAAAGGTATGTGACTCTATGAACCCTCTGAGGTTTTGTGCTACTGCCCTAGTATCTTTGAGAGTAGTATCAGGTAGTATCATGACGAACTCTTCACCACCCCACCTAGAGAATATATCTGATTTTCTTGTTTTTGACTCGATGAGCTGAGCTATCTCGACAAGGATATCATCACCTATTTGGTGTCCATAAGTATCATTGACATCTTTAAATTTATCGATATCTAACATCATAAAGCCAAGTGAATTATTCTGTATCTTGCATCTATCTATCTCTGTACTGAACTTCTCTTCAAAATATGTACGGTTCCTTATCTGGGTTAGTTCATCTGTGTATGCTTTTTGTCTGAACTCTTTTTTCTCTGCCTCCATAGTTGTAACTTCTGTGAAGGTAATGATAGTATGTGAAGTATCCTCTATATGTTGCACGGATGTTAAAAATATTTTTTTATCCCCTTGTACGCTAGTCATAGATACTGTTCTTGAGCTACTATCTATCTCTTGCAGTTGCTCTATCCAGCTCTTACTCTCCAACTCTTTAGGATAAAAGTAGTTATCATCTTCTACAAATAATCTACTTATGCATGTATATTTCTCGATAAACTCATCTATATCTTTACTGTCTGAGAATTTTAAAAATTTCTCATTTGAAAAGATCAACCTATCATCAATATCCAATACAATCATACAGTTATCTTGCAGTTGACTAACTTCGTTGGTGAGTACTATTTGTCTCTCTAACTCTTTTTTGATATTTATCTGCTCTACTATAATATCTATCTTTTTTTCCATAATCTCGAAATCAACAGGCTTCAAAATATATCCATCAAGACTCAGGTCTATTGCATCTATAAAGAAGCTACTCTCATTGTGAGCTGTAGTGATGATAATATGCTGTCTTGGATCTATCTCTTTGATAGCTTTAGACATCTCCATACCATCCATGTTTGGCATTTTGATATCTGTAATCACTATATCTGGTCTATGCTGTTCGTAGAGTTCTAGCCCCTCTCTCCCGTCACAAGCTACGAATAACTCCCTAGAGAAGTACCCCAATGGTCTTATGACATTTACTCGTATATCCTCTTCATCTTCTACATATAGTATAGTTGGTTTATTATTCATTTGGACATAGCTCCATATTTTATGTATAGTATCAAAATAGTATCAAATACAATTATAGCAAATATTATCCTCTTTTCACAAAATCAATTATTTTTTATATATTTCACACTTTATAACATTTATAATATCTTTATATGGTAAAATCTATAATAAATCCATTTAAAGCAATCCAATGCCGATAGATACAAAAGAAGTATTACAATACAGTCAAAACTTAACTATACTCTATGTAGAAGACAACAAAGATATACGAGAAATCATCCTAGAGATACTAGAAGATCTATTTCACAATGTGATCGTAGCAGAAGACGGGAAAGATGGATTGGAAAAGTTTTTCTCCTATCATAAAACTTTTGATCACTATCCAGATATAGTACTCACAGATATTCAAATGCCAAATCTTGATGGCATAGAGATGAGTAGAGAGTTACTAAACTCCAATCCTGACCAGACCATCATTATCCTATCTACCCACAACAGTAATGATTGTCTCATTGAACTCATCAATATGGGGGTCAACAACTTCCTCCTAAAACCAGTACAACACAAACAGTTCTATGCAGCACTATATAAAGCTTCTAAAAAACTCTATAATGAGAAGATGAAGGAGGAGTATAAAGCTGGGCTAGAAGAGGCTATAGAGACGACAAAACTTGCTACCAAAGCAAAAGATGAATTCTTGGCAAATATGTCTCATGAGATCAGGACACCGATGAATGCCATCATAGGACTTAGTCATATTTTACTGCAAACAGATCTAGATGAGAAACAGTTAGACTACACAAAAAAGATCAAAAATTCTGGAGAAAATCTACTTGGTATTATTAACGATATACTAGATTTTTCCAAGATAGAGGCAGGAAAACTTGATATAGAAGATATAGAATTCAATATCAATACAACACTAGAAAATATCTCAAATATCATATCTATGAAAACTGAAGAGAAAGGTATTGAACTTATCTTTGATATAGACAACAGTGTCCCAGCTTTGATCAAAGGTGATCCACTACGGCTCAATCAAATCATCATAAATCTAATGAACAATGCAGTAAAATTTACTGACACAGGAGAGATCACACTAAGAGTAAAAATGCTTCCTCTTGTGGACAAGAAACAGATGCTCCAATTTGAAGTGACCGATACAGGTATTGGCATCACAGATAAGCAACTAAAAAGTCTTTTCCAATCCTTCTCTCAAGCAGATAGTTCAACTAGCCGAAAATATGGAGGCAGTGGTCTAGGGCTAACGATCTCCAAGCAACTAGTGGAGCTTATGGGTGGAAACATCTGCGTAGAGAGCGAATATGGCAAAGGGAGCAAATTTACTTTTACTATAGATACTGAGCAACTAGAACGGAGAAGTTACCGCCTACCATCTCGCACACTAATGAAGAAAAAAGTATTGGTAGCTGATAAAAACACAAAAGTATCTGATGCTCTGACGCAAATGCTAAGATATTTTCAGTATACGACTTTTTCTGCTTCAACTGCCCAAGAGAGTAGAACTATGTTACTTGAAAATACTTTTGATATACTGTTTATTGACAAAAAGATTATACTGCAATACAGAGATGAGGTCACTCTAAACAACAGTGCTTCAAAGATAGTTGTTATGGAGAGTGGGTCGCAACTCTCTAGCGATAGAGTGATAAAAGGTATCAATATTGATACTTATCTACACAAACCATTTAATCAACAAATGATCTTCAATACCATCATTCAACTATACTCTAATGAGAGTATCAAAAATATTCAAGAGAGCGATAGTGTTACAAAAAATGATCTTTTGATACTCAGAGGGAGCCGTATTTTATTAGCCGAAGACAATATAATCAACCAGACTGTTATCTTGGGCTTGCTAGAGGATACAGGGATTGAGATAATTATAGCAAATGACGGAGCTCAAGTACTAGAAAAACTAGATACTCAAGATGACATAGAGATGATCTTGATGGATATAAACATGCCGATTATGAATGGTTATGAAGCTACTTCGTCTATTCGTAATG
>QMKU01000164.1 GCA_003646525.1 Campylobacterota bacterium | reverse complement strand
TCAATGTGGCATCGATCTGGGCATATAGTTCTGTATTGATGACTTACTTTGGGGTCAACTATTATCTCTCTGGTTTACACTCTTACGCTGCTGGAGATCCGATCCCTTTTCCTGACTGGGCTTGGTACAGTATTGCTGGATTATTGATATTGACACTGTTGGCTGCAAGAAAAAGAACATTGAATTCTAAGTCGAGTTAAGGCTACACTAATACAAAATGAGCATTGAGAAGGTATATCTATCATGTTAAAAAAATTTAGACAAAGCATGAAAAAAATGTTTCGTGAATTACTTGTTTATCATAATCGTTCATTGGAATTTCGTGCCAAGATTATCACGCTGATGATTGCTTCGGATACCAACATGAACGAGTGTGAAGAGAAGATCTTAAATGAAACAGCACACAAGATTTATAGTGACGACAGCGAAAGAGCTGAGATACTGATCGATACAGTCAAAGAATACTTTATAAAAATCAAAACAAAAAATGGACTCGACTTTGATCACTTGATTGTTCTGGTTCAACGAGAAGCGAGAGAGAACAGACGATTTTGCAATAAGATCGATATTGATATGCTAATGCCTTTTATTGCCTGCCATGAAGATGAAGATGAAAAGATTTTTATCAGACGAATTATTGATTTTTTGGAAGAGTTAAAAAAAGAGTATGGAACTATATAGATTTATAATTTTTTGCTGGCTCCCACGGTCTCCGTGGTAGCCTTATACATACTAGAGTAATATTTACAGAACAGACACTACAAGTATATAAAGTATGAGTTCCCACGCAGGAGCGATGGGAACTAGCAAAAAATCGGTATTCCTCAGGATATATATCCTGAGCTTTATAGAGCTAGAATAAATGCTTAATCATCTGAAAGATATTTAAGTGTGACAAATGGTGCTGCAATTCTAGTGATTGTTTCAAACGGTGCAGTAAAGTCATCAGAAGCTACACGAAATGATTTCCACTTGTTAGGCTGCACATAGATAATATCATTGGGCTTAACGGTTAGATTGGTTGCCTGCAATGCAGAGAAACTTGTTAAATCTACTTTTCTCATTCTCATATTCTTGTGTCCATCTTCGTTGACGATAAAGACAGCATCTCTCATAGCTTGGTCAGTCAGTCCACCTGCACTAGCAATAGCTTGAAGTACAGTCATATATTCATTGTCTAGCTTTACGACACCAGGTTTTTTGACCTCTCCGAGAACATAAATCCGCTTATTGATCACTTCGATATTCAATGAAGGATCTGTCAAATACTTTTTGTATCGTGACTCCAGCATTCTTGCAGCACCCGATTGTGAATAGCCAGAAACCTTCACTTTGTGTACAAGAGGTAGTGATATATGACCTCTGCTATCTACTAGAAGACCTTTTTCGTTCATAGTGGTAGGTGTCAACTCTGGATATTGATAGATAATCACTGAAAGTCTATCATTAGGTTGAATCTTGTACTCGATCAGCTCTATGGCTCTTTTTGCTTCTGACTTGATGGGTTTCTTGCTCTGCATCAACTCATAATCCGATCGTCCACTATCACAACCACCGAAAAATAGCAATAGCGATACAGCCATAACACTTCCTAATAATTTTTTCATATTTCTCTCCCTGTTTTTGCTCATTAAAATAATTTAAGGATTATAGCATATAAAAACTATTTTTAAAAGAATATCCTCTTTTTGAGCCCCTTTATTGTATGATTGCATCAATACTAAAAAGTAAAAAATGAAAGTTGAAAACCCTATGATCAAAATCACTAATGTGACGAAAAGCTTCCATGCTGTTCCTCTTTTTAAAAATTTAAATTTTACACTCGCTCTTGGCAATCGTATTGGACTTGTAGGTCGCAATGGTTCTGGCAAGTCTACGCTCTTTAAGATCATACTGGATGAAGAGCACTATGATGAAGGTGATATTAGTATATCCAAGGGGTACACTATCGGTGCACTGAAACAGCATATAGAGTTCAGCCAAGCAACCGTCATCGATGAGTGTGCACAGGTGCTTAGTGAGGATGAGCAGTACAATCTCTATAAGATTGAAAAGCTACTCTTTGGTCTGGGTTTCAGTCAGACTGATCTAGAAAAAGACCCTATGAGTTTTTCGGGTGGCTATCAGATACGGATCAATTTAGTGAAGCTACTTGCTACAGAGCCAAACTTGCTACTACTCGATGAGCCGACCAACTACCTTGATATCGTTTCGATGCGATGGCTCAAGGGGTTTTTGCGTACTTTTGAAGGTGAAGTGATACTGATCACGCATGACAGGGAGTTCATGGATGCTGTCACGACACATACGATGGGGATTCACCGTAAAGGATTGAAGATTATTAAGGGTAGTACCAAAAAATATTATTCTCAGCTCCATGATGATGAGATACATTATGAAAAGATGCGACTCAATCAGGAGAAGAAGATCGCCGAACTCGAAGACTTTATCGCACGAAACAAGAGTAGAGCTTCTACTGCCGCGATGGCACAGGGTAAAGTAAAAGAGCTTGAAAAGATAGATGTGATGGATAAACTTCAGGGCGAATCAGATCTTATTTTTAAATTTACCTACAAAGAGACTCCGGCGAAGATTTTGCTCGAAGCCAATGATTTGGGTTTTGGTTATGCCCCTGATAAACAACTTTTTGAAGCGATTACTTTTGCTCTGGAAAAAGGAAAACGCATTGCGATTATCGGAAAAAATGGGAAGGGTAAATCTACACTCCTCAACTATATTGCAAGAGAACTTCCTCTACAGCAAGGGGAATTCTACTATCATCCAGAGACTACTTTTGCCCACTTTGGACAAACCAATATTGAAAGACTCTCCATGGAGAACAGCATAATAGAAGAGATACAAAGTGTTGACCTCAAGCTAGGGATCGCTTCAGTTCGATCAATCTGCGGTACGATGATGTTTGGTGGTGATCTGGCTGACAAGAAGATCAAAGTCCTTTCGGGAGGAGAGCGGAGTAGGGTGATGCTCGGCAAGATCATCGGCACCCCTGCCAATCTCCTCTTTTTGGATGAGCCGACCAATCACCTAGATATGCAGTCGATTGATTCACTCTGTGATGCGATTGAAACATTTCCTGGCTCAGTGATGATGGTTACGCACTCTGAGATGCTCTTGCGTCGTTTAGCTGATCAATTGATTATCTTTCACCAAGGTGGCGCAGAATTTTTCGATGGTAATTATGCATCATTTTTGGAAAAGATAGGCTGGGAAGAGGAGGAGGGAAAAGTCAATACATTTGTATCCAGACAATCAAAATTGAGTAAAAAAGAGTTGAAAAAGCAGCGTTCCGAGCTTGTCTCAGAACGAGGAAAGATCATCAATCCCCTCAAAAAAGTGATCGAGCAGTGTGAAGTAAGCATCATGGAGTTTGAAGAGGCAATCGAAACAGACAATGAACTACTCATTGCTGCTTCTGAAAGCAGTGATATTGGTGAGATACAGCTCCTCTCCCAGAGGATTGCAAAAGCCAATATTGAGATCGAAACACTTTTTGAAAAACTTGAAGATGCGCAAGATAAATTTGATATACTATCGCAAGAGTACAAGGAAAAATTGGAGGCGTTGTGAAGATTCGGAAGATTCAAAACAGTGACAAAGCAAATCTCCGTGAAACATTGGTGGAGTAGGGGGATGCTACATCCATCTATAGTTCACCATCGATTTAGCCAAGGGGCTAGCTGTCAGATCTGTTTGTCAGATACTTTTGGGCTACTTTGTTGGAATGTTTACAAAAACAATCGGAAAAAGCAGGCATTTTATCCTTTTCTAAAATCCTTGGTAAAAGAAAATAAAATTGACTTACTCCTCTTCCAAGAGGCAAATTTCAAAGAGAGTAAAAGTTGTATGCTTTCAGATTTTTCTTTTGATGCGGCTGCAAATCTGGAGTATAGAGGGAAGTTCTTTGGTGTATTGACTGCAAGTAGGGCAGTATCTCAAAGATCGCAAGCATATCTTACCGAGGGGAAAGAGAGTTTGATATTGACACACAAGAGCTTGCTTTTGAGTGAATTTTCATTTATGGACAAATCTAAACTTCTAGTTCTCAATGTTCATGCTATCAATTTCAGAGAAAACAGGCGATATGATTATGAGCTCGATAGCCTTTTATCACATGTCAAGGATTATCAAGGACCGATGATCATCGCTGGTGACTTCAATAGTTGGCACAAGAAGCGCATGCAAAAACTCGAAGAGATAAAGAAGATACTTTCACTCAAAACTGTCACCTTCAAAGATAAGGAGAAGATCAAATCTTTTATGGGCTATCCCCTCGATCATATCTTTTATCGGGGATTGGAATTGATGGACTCTGCTGTTCTGGACGGAGATAATCTTTCAGATCATACGCCTCTCTTTGCGAAATTTAAAAAGATATAAGGCATCCTTCATATTTAATAAAAGATAGTTTACAATGTGTAGGTGCGACCATGTCGCACAAATGATGATCTGCTCGTGTG
>QMKU01000163.1 GCA_003646525.1 Campylobacterota bacterium | reverse complement strand
CAGTTTCAGCACGGTTGCTGCCACATTATTCAAACCATTGCCCTCTTTGACATGCTCAACGCCTTTGGCAAGAATATAACACCAGACATCACCCACTGTATGATTGGTCAGAACATTCCCCTGCACATCTTTCATCTCTTCACAATTGCCATGATCTGAGGTTAGGATAATAGAATAATCATCCTCTTTGGCTTTTTGGATGATGGATTCTAATTCTGTATCAACAGCATGGACTGCCTTTTTTGCTGCCTCAAAGTTACCAGTATGACCTACCATATCACCATTGGCAAAGTTGACAACGATAAAGTCATACGCTTCACTCATCGCTCTGCGTACAGCTTCACCGACTTCGGGTGCACTCATCTCTGGTTTCATATCATAAGTCTTGACATCAGGACTTGGGATCAAAACTCTGCTCTCCCCTGTCAGTGGCTCTTCGATACCACCATTGAAAAAGAAAGTCACATGGGCATATTTTTCTGTTTCTGCTGTATGTAGTTGAGTAAGTCCTGCTCTGCTGATCACTTCAGCAAGTGTATTTTTTGGCGATTCTTTGGGAAAGAGTACGGGATAGGAGAAGCTGGCCGCATACTTCGTCAAAGTCGCGATATTCAATGAGATATCTTTACGATCGAACTCTGAAAATGCATCACTTCCTAATGCTGTCGTGATTTCACGCACTCTATCACTGCGGAAATTTGCCATGATGACAACATCATCTTCCTCCATCCCCTCATACTCATCAAAAGCCGTTGGTTTGATAAACTCATCAGTCTCATCTTTGGCGTAGCTTGCATCGACATACGCTTCTGGGTTCAGTGTCGTTTTGGGTGTCGCTTGCGCAATGGCTCGATATCCCAACTCCACTCTCTCCCAACGGTTGTCTCTGTCCATCGTATAGAACCGTCCGCCCAATGTTGCGATCTTGATATCTTCATCACAAATCGCTTCGATTAGCTTCAGATAGATTTTACTCGAAGTAGGACTGACATCACGACCATCCGTAATCATGTGCAAAAAAACTTTTTTCCCTCTCTGTTTTGCAAGTTTTGCCAACCCAATGATCTGTGCGATATGCGAGTGTACTCCGCCATCACTCATCAATCCTACCAAGTGCACTCTATCACTTTTTTCAAGTGTCTGATTGAGCGCATCATTCGTTTCGATAGAACCATCTTCTAATGCCAGAGAGACTTTGACTAGATCTTGATAGGGTATTCTTCCGCTTCCGATCGTCATGTGTCCTACTTCTGAGTTGCCCATTTGCCCTTCAGGTAAACCGACACTGAGTCCAGAAGTTGCGATTAGTGCTTTTGGTGCTTCGGCAAGTAGCTTGTCAAAGGTGGGTTTTTCTGCATCCCTAAAAGCATTACAGAGACTGTCTGGTTTGCATCCTATGCCATCGGTAATGATTAAAAGAGTTTTTTTTATCACCATTTTTTTGATCCTTAATTAAAATCATTGTAGAATGCCACTCATAATCACTCTTTTATGAAGGCAGTCTTGCTATGTTGTATGCATTATATCAACTTTTAGATATCAATCTCTTTTCTTATATTACTGTTCGTGCTGGGATGGGGTTCATGATCGCATTTGGCTTAACACTCTATCTCTTGCCTCGCTATATTGCCTGGGCTATCGCCAAAAATGCCAATCAACCCATCAGTAAATATATTCCTGCTCACGACAGCAAGCGACATACCCCAACCATGGGTGGAGCTATTTTCTTATCTTCTATAATTGTCGCTATTTTGATCACAACAGATCTCACAAACCTCTATATTCTTATTGGCTTGTTTACTATCATCGGATTTGGATTGATAGGACTCAAAGATGATTTGGGCAAAATCCTCTCTGGTGACAACTTGGAAGGGTTGACACCCAGAAACAAGCTGATGCTTCAGGTTATCGTCGGACTGATTGTGTCATCTATACTTTTCTATACGGGATTTCCCACGACATTTTATATACCATTTTTCAAAGAACCCCTCTTTGATATGGGCTACTTTGCTATACCTTTTTGGTTGTTTCTTTTTCTGGCTACCAGCAATGCAGTCAATCTCACGGATGGTCTTGATGGCTTGGCGACAGTCCCCTCTGTCATCGCATTGACCTCCTTGGGCTTGATCTCTTATGTCACGGGTCATGCCATCATCAGTGAGTATCTACTAGTTCCCAACATCAAAGGTGTTGGAGAAGTTACGATCCTAGCTGCCAGTTTTGCTGGAGGATTACTAGGCTTCCTTTGGTACAATTGTCACCCTGCTGAACTTTTTATGGGGGATACTGGTAGTCTCTCTATTGGCGGGGTGCTTGCCTATTTGGCGATTTTGGGAAAAAGTGAAGTGTTGCTGTTTTTGATCGGTCTCATCTTTGTGATTGAAACGGTCTCTGTGATACTACAAGTCGGTAGTTTCAAGCTACGCGGTAAACGAATCTTTCTAATGGCACCTATCCATCACCATTTTGAACTCAAAAAATGGGCAGAAAACAAGATCATCGTTCGCTTTTGGATGATTGCATTGATCGGCAATATCCTAGCACTCATCTCTTTCAAATTTCGATAATAGCAGTAGGAAAAATAATGATAAAACCAACACTTTTTGGTTACGGTATCACTACCAAGGCAATAGCACGCGCATTGGGCGGTGGTTGTACTTTTTTTGATGACAAGGTGGAGAAGCCCTATTTTGATGAGGAGAATAACCATATCCTCCCCTCACATCTCTTTGACCCAAATAGAAGCAAACTTGAAGTCACTACTCCTAGCTTGAAGCCTGACAATCCCCTCATTCAAAATGCCAAAAATATGCTCAGTGAATATGATTATATTCTCGCATCTGAGCATTCACCTATCGCAGGAGATCCTCAGCCCTTCACGATATGGATTAGCGGTACAAACGGAAAAACCACAACGACACAAATGCTCACGCATCTTTTGGAGAGGCATGGTGCACTCAGCGGTGGCAATATCGGTATTCCACTTGCGGCACTAGATCCCAAAGCTCCTATCTGGGTGCTTGAATCTAGCTCTTATGCACTGCATTATACACATACGGCTTCCCCAAGTATTTACCTGTTGCTTCCCATCACTCCCGATCATCTCGATTGGCACGATACAGCAGAATCCTATGAGAGTGATAAGTTGCGCCCATTGCTAACTATGCGCGAAGGAGAACTTGCACTAGTGCCCAAAGGGCTTAACCTCCCAAAAACAGATGCTTTTGTGGTGGAGTATGACTCAGTGGAATTTATCGCCAACTACTTCACTATTGATCCTGACAAGATCAAGTTCAAAGCAGCATTCCTCGAAGATGCGATGCTAGCACTCGCTATCACTCGCGTCCTTTTCGATGAAGTAGACTATGACCTCATCAACAGCTTTGCCCTCGATGCCAACCGTCAAGAGGAGTTCCACGATGCTTTCGGTCGCCTCTGGGTCAACGACACCAAGGCAACCAATATCGATGCAGCCATTCAAGCGCTCAAAGCCTATGATGAGCATCCTATCCACCTCATCGCAGGCGGTGACGACAAAGGCGTGGATCTCACCCCATTTTTTGAAGCGATGCGCTTATTTGACCTCACCCTCTACACTATCGGTGCCAACAACGACAAGCAACTCACACTGGCAAAAGAGCACAATATAGAGACTGTTGATTGTAAAACACTCGACCAAGCAGTCAAATCTATCGCCAAAAGTATGAAAAATAATGATGTAGCACTTCTCTCTCCAGCCGCTGCTAGTTTCGATCAATTTAACTCTTACAAAGAACGAGGTGATCTTTTCAAGAAATTCGTGGGCGAATTAAGAAAAGATTAATATTAATCTGCTATAATTGCAACTCAATTATTATGGCTCCATAGCTCAGTTGGTAGAGCAGTAGACTGAAAATCTGCGTGTCGGCGGTTCGATTCCGTCTGGCGCCACCACTTCAAATTCCCCAAAACTATTAGGTGATTATACTTTAACTCTTGCTAGTTTAATGATAGACCCTTAGAATCTTTTTAGAACTTCAAAACCACACCACAAAAACTATGCTATAATATTCTAATGAAAAAAGATATCACCACACTGGCAAAGCAAAACTCTCAATGAGTGAAAATATAGTAGATAAAAATCTAAACTTTAGCTACACTATCGTAGATATGCACGCTATAGACTGTGAAGAACTCATAGCTCTTGATACACCCTGATGCTCTGGTGCTGAGTATACTATTGTGACTTCCAAAGCTAGAGATACTGATACATATCACCAGTAGACTCACACAACTATTCACTTTACCTTTTTTAATATATCGTGTATGTTAGCAGGAGCTATATATACTATGGTTCTACCATCTTTATAGCTTCCAAGTATTTTGTATTTTACCAGAATATTTAGATATGGAAACTCCCAAAAACAATTCTACCCACCTAACTTGTCCTTTTGCTCCTAGTCACATTCTCTCAATCGTCGCATAGAATAGCTATGCTCCTCTTGAGAGAATGTGACTAGAAACAAAAATCCT
>QMKU01000162.1 GCA_003646525.1 Campylobacterota bacterium | reverse complement strand
TTTATAAAAATCAAACTCCAACTTCTGACTCTGATTTTCATGTTCAAAAACTTTGACAGATGGCTCTCCCTTCGCAACAGAAGGCCAATGAATACGAGAGAGACTCTCTGCTCCGCTATAGAGTGCTAAACCATCAAAATCCTTCTCCTCTCCAAAGGATGCTCTTTGGTGTAACAAAAAAGAGTGTAGGGATTTGCCAAAAGGTTTAGGATAGACAAGTACATCGAGGCAAGACTCCATCGGCAATACAAATCGTACAGTCGAGAGAGGGAACAAGCTTTGTAGTGAACAGGTATCACAAGTAAATTTACCGCGTTTGGGTGCTGTGATCGCTAGTGAAACATACCGTGTCTCGTCGGGGTCGATGCGCGGAATCTCTATCATCTCTTCATCACAATGCAGACGAATAGCCCATGACACCGTCTCTGCTGGATTGAAGAGACGAAAAACACTCTGCCCCTCTTCACCAGCAAAAAGTCGTCCACTGTGATCAAAAGCTGACTGCAACTGCCCAAGATTGAGCAGTCCAAAAGAGCCAGCACTGAATGCCGTAGCAAATACAAAAAATAGGAGGATATAGACCAGATTAAAATTATGCATATAGGCTTCGAGAAAGAGTCCAAAAAGTAGCACAACCACTAGCAGACTATAACGGGTAGCCCTTTGACGGACTCGCTTACGCGTCTGAGCGAGTATGCGAAAAAAGTGCATCTTCTATCCGCTTGGCTGTTGTGACACCTTCTACAAACTGCAAACGATGTGAACAGACAGCAGAGACAACAGCTTGCAGATCATCTGGAGTAGCATAGTTACGCCCATGGAGCATCGCCCATGATTTGAGCATCGCGGTCAATGCCAGTGCGCCTCTAGTAGAGAGTCCATAATCAAAGAGATTGCTTTCACGGGTAAAGAGAATGATATCCTGAAGATAGTCCAACATCGCATCACTCAACTTGATTTCTGAGGCTTGTTGTATTAAAACTTTGATCCGTTCTAAACCCAAGGAGGGATTATCTGACTTACGAACAGCTTTTTCTATTCCCAAGAGTACCCTTCTCTCTGAAATTTTATCTGGATATCCTATGCCGAAAGAGCAGATGAAACGATCGAGTTGTGAATGTGGCAGAGGAAAAGTCCCGACCTCTTCATGTGGATTTTGTGTCCCGATAACAAAAAAAGGCTCAGGTAACTTATGCGAAACACCATCGATTGTAACAGAGTGCTCCTCCATCGCTTCGAGTAGAGCTGATTGTGTCTTCGGCATAGAGCGGTTGATCTCATCCGCCAAAAGAAACTGCGTAAATATCGCCCCCTTCCTGAGGATAAAATCACTCTTTTTTTGGTCAAAATAACTCAAACCCAGTATATCAGAGGGGAGCAGATCACTAGTAAACTGAATCCGACCAAAGTCAAGCCCCATCACTTGAGCAAAAGATTTGGCCAGTGTCGTCTTGCCTACACCGGGAATATCCTCTAGCAGGACATGCCCTCCAGCAAAATAGGCAGCCAAAGTCAAGGCAATTACATGCCTCTTGCCCACCAAGTCTCTTTCTATTGCGTCAATGATAGGAATAAATTCCGAGGATAATTTCTGTTTCATTTTTTTATCATAGCATAAGATTTTTGTTTCTAAGGAATAGAACCAAAATAACTACCAAAGTTTTTGGTGTTCTTAAATCGGTATTCCTTATCTCCTAGAATAGATAATTGATCTCTGCGCGATATTCATTGTATGAAGTATCGAGCTTACCAGTATCTCCCGGATCTGCATTGACGATGCCGACACGACCTTTGAGATACAATTGATCGGTGAGTCTATATACTACATCCAAATTCCACACATCACTATCTGCTGGTACATATTTTTTTGCATCATCAAAATCTTGAATGGCATATCGCAAACTCATATTAAGATTTGGTGTCACCTTGTAGACAACTCTCGCCATCCATGTCTCAGTATTGGCAAACCAGTTATATTGCGCCATTGCTCTTGTAAATCCGCCTGTAGGGAAACCTCTCCAAGGTGTTAGGATATCCGCTTTATCATCGATCTTGGAATATCCCAATCTGAAGAAGCCTTGCTTGTTAGGCATAGTCACATCGATTCTAGCTGCGATCAGACTACTATCAAGTGAATTGTCTGTACCCAAATTATAGCCAATCGCTTCTTTGCCTGTGATATTCGTATATCCTGCGATATCTCCACCACCATCATCCATCTGATAGAAGTACCTGAAGCCTGGCTTCACTGCCCAGCCATTATCAAAGGCTACTTTGTAATGCGCTTCGAGTACTAAGTCCTGAACAATACCTGGAACTTGGAGATAGCTTAGAGTTGCCTTGAGGTTTTTGATAGCCTTTGTTTGTATATCGGCAACGATCAAGTCATGATCAGGGTCTTCACCAGCTGTTACAAAATTGGCATAGTTCAAGCCCCTGTGTACTGCGGCATCATCATTGTTTGCCCAGCTTTCACCACTTTCATCCTTGAAGGTTATGACATCATGCGCAGTCGTATGATCTCTCAGTTTTTGATCAGTGAAATAGGCAACTCTTGCTGTGGTCTTGTCATAGATCTTGGCTGATGCACTCACACCGTCAAAGGCATTGGGGATCATTTTGGTATCATTGGAAGCTGTAAATACGGATTCAAACAATTGACGACCAGCAATGATATCCAATACCTCACTGTTATATTGGAGGAAAGCCTGTCCCAAAACATTCATACCCCAATTACCTGTCTGCTTCACTTTGAGACGACTCAAGGTATCTTTGCCAGCTTTGACAAATCCAACCTCATCACTATCCATATTGTAAAAGCCTGGATTTTGACTAGTATAAAAACCTGCTGTTCCGCTAAAACCATGAAGGCTAGCGGATTTGTAGATGAGACTTCCACCTATTCCCATAGCATGGTTGTCATGTAGCTTCTCTGTCTCTTCACTCCAGTCCCAGTTGAAGGCATTGGCTCTCAATCGTCCATAGAAGAGACCTTCTGAAAAAAGTGCAGAGATAGTATCAACTTCACCAGGCAATGTATTATATTTCACTGTCATATTGCCGTTTAGTTGCCATTTTGGCTTCTCACTCTTTTTTGTTTGGATCGGTTCTGCCGCTGGAGAGATATCCCCACCTGCGAACAGAGATGAACCTATGAGTAGCATTGCTGTCACTGTGCTGATTCTAATCATTTTGTACTTCTTCATTTCCTTGTCCTTTATTTATCTTGTTTGCTTAGTTTGCAAAAGCTTTTTATCTCTCAACACCTTAGCCAAAAATCCAAACTAAAAGAATGAAATAATTAATATAACTTTAAACCAAAAAACATAAAAAATCATCCCATATAGAAATCATATCACTCCTAAGCTGTATGACACCTATGTTTTAAACAAAGAGACAATTACGAATAATTATTGTGGTGATATTGTCGATAATGAAGCTCACAAGAACAAAGATACCAATATGACGCAAGATTTTTGTTTCTATGTGACAAGTGAGATTGGTATATTTGTTTTTGGGAGGTTCACAGGGCTATCTAAATACCCAAACTAGTGCTATGGTTAACAAATCAACACTACGCATATATATTGATGGTAATTATAAAGCAGCAAATGAAGTCAAAACCAAAAGGTTATTGGCTTATTTCTTTGGTTTTACAAGTGGCTCTTTTATATAACAAATATGTTATAATACTTCATGAATTGGAATATAGAATATTTTAATGAAAATGTTGAAAACCAAATACTTGATTTACCAGATGGGCTCTTGGCAAGATATTTTAAACTTACTGATTTGATGTTGGTGCATGGTTCAAATTTGGGATTACCTCATATTAAACCATTGAGCAATGGACTTTTTGAACTTCGTTTAAAAAGTAAGGAAGGTATTGGTAGAGTGTTTTATTGTACTAAAATTGGTAAAAATATCATAATGCTTCATTCTTATATTAAGAAATCCCAAAAGATTCCTAAAAATATAATGGCTGTAGCATTATCAAGACTAAAAGAGGTAAAAGAAAATGACTCATGAAGAACTAAAACAAAAAGCATTTAAAAATGAAAATGTTAAAAAAGAGTATGATAAATTAGACTTAGAATTTCAACTTTTAAATGAAATGATAACAGCAAGAAAAGAAGCAGGATTAAGTCAATCACAAGTTGCAGAGTTAATGGGAACAAAACAAACATCAATTACAAGACTTGAATCGGCTTTAAGTGTAGGAAATCATTCTCCATCACTTTCAACAATTAAAAAATATGCAAATGCAGTTGGGTGTCATTTGGATATTAGATTTGTACATAATCAAGCAAGAGAATAACGATCTGTTGACTATAGCTATTGAAGCAACTGTAACAAAATCAATTCCCTTTAATCAAAAAATATTACATTAAATAATAGTATATTCTACCCCAAAAGTCAAGACCATGTTCATATATTTGTGTCAGCACCACCAAATATGGCAGCAAGTGAGGGCATCCTTCATAAGTAGTTTACACTTTAAGCTTATTGGATTTCGTAGGTGTGACCGTGTCACACGAGTATATCATCATTTGTGCGACATGGTCGCACCTACAACATTGTAAACTACCTTTTA
>QMKU01000161.1 GCA_003646525.1 Campylobacterota bacterium | reverse complement strand
GTAAAACATTTGCTAAGGGTTCTGTCGAGACAATGGGTGTACCTATCCTAATCACTGACTCACCTGCTCTACTTGCTACAGGTGCTGCGGCTGATGACTCTGGTGCTGTATTGGCTCTTACAAGAGATGCTATTACTTTGGCTGCTGGGAATGATATGTATGTTAGATCTGAGATTCAGCTTCTTAAGAAAAACATCCTCATCAACTGGCAAGGTGAAGCTAACTATACCCTCAGAGTTAAGGGATACACTTACGATAAGGCTGCTGATGCTGGTGGTATCACCCGTGCAGCAGCTGCTGATGCTACTAAGTGGTCTAAGAATGTTACATCATTGAAGAATAGTGCTGGTGGTGTTCTTCTTACATTACTATAAAACTGTAATCAAGGTTCCTCTTAACTGAGGATAATAATAATCTAATACTCTCACGGACTACAATAACTGTAGTCCACCTCCTGACCAATTATATTTTTATGCTATAATCATAAAAAAGGATATCCAATGCCAACTATGACTTCTGTAATACACGATAATAAACTCCCTACTGAGACATTAACTGAATATACACATCGTACTAAAAATATTGAAGATAGTCTATCAGGGGAAACACATAATATACTAGCAGATACCACGATACAGTATGAGATGGATACTCCTATCGTCTCTAATGCCACAGATAATACACTACTAGTTCATTGGCTAGATTCAGGTGCTTGGGATGTTGTTAATAACTATATTGTATATGTAACGAATGATGATACTCCAATAGCAGGATCACCTTTCGTGATGTCTGAAAATACTTTTAAAAAGAAACTCACAGGGCTTACTCCAGAAACTGAGTATGCTATAGTTGTAGAGGCTAAGAATAGTAATGGTAGATGTGTTAGTGATGTTCTATTGTATTCAACCTTATCTAAGAAATCATAAAGGAGCAGATAATGGCTTTAGTAATCTATCCAGATGTAGGATACGATTCATTTGTAACGCTTATAGAAGCAGAAGAATATATATCTAGCTTAACTCTATATGGTTCTATGTGGGGAGCTATAAGTGATGATGAAAAAGAAATATATCTTAGAATAGCTCTTAGGGTTATTCTTGATGGTATTGATCTTGATACCTATCCATTAAGTGATCCTATAGATACCTGTGCAGGTGAAGCACAATCACTGATAGCGATAAATGATCTTGTGAATGAGATATCAATTACTGCTGAAGATACATCTGGTGCTATCCGTAGGAATAAAGTTGGATCTATCGAACAAGAGTTTTTTGCACCTAAATTTGGTAAGAAGAGTAAAGCAATCATACCAAAGATGGCTAAGTCTTGTTTGGAGAGTATCAACTATAACACTACTTCATTATATGGCTTAAGTCAATCAATTCTTGGTAGGTCATAATGGGAGCTTTTAGTAAAGATATGAGAAAAGTTGCTACTGACTTAATAAAACAGTTTGGCAATACTTGTGTTCTAACCAAAGTGAATTTTGGTACTTATGACCCATTAACTGGTGATACTACTAAGATAAGAACTGATTTTCCTACATATTCTGCACTTAAGCGTAAGATCAATGTTAGTTTTGGTGATGATGGTAAGAATACTAATCTATCTGCTTTTGATGATAGTTCAATTACTATTGCTTGGTTTGGCGAAGAGGTAGATTCTACTTGGGAATATAATGGTAGTAACATAAAATCTGCAACACCTACGATGTCTCAAGATGATGTTATCATATATGATCTTACTATAGGTGAGAAGATAGCATAATGGCTACTTCAGAGTTTAGATCACCTACATTTGCTAGAGCTAAAGTTAGTGATAAGTTTTTCAAGAGATTGAGAAAGAATGCATTATCTATTGCAAATGATATATCTAAAAAAACTGCTGATGATATGGTATTCACTTTGAGGATTAGAGGTCACTTAAAAGGTTCTGGTGTTAGTGGTGCTAGATATCCTAAGTGGGATGGTTCTAATGGCAAACCAAGTAAAGAGTCATATAAGCATTGGGGCGTAAAACAATATAAGAATGGTGAGTATTGGATATATAATGATGCTAAGTCTGATGATTCGTGGAAGTATAATTATCCGTATGCACTGATGTATGGTAAGGGCTGGTCTGATAGAGTTAAAGATGCAGCACCAAGTAAGCGGCTTACTGGTAGTGGTGATGCTGTGTTTTCAACACAAATGCCAGAGGGGATAAGACCAATGGTTAAGCTAAAACGAGAACAGATGATTACTGATATAAAGGCAGCATTTAAGAAAGGACTACATAGATGACAAATTTCAAAGATGTAAAGTTCTATTTTGAGAGTATGTTCGCTACTAAATGGGCTATTACTCCTATTCATTATGCAGGTCAAGAGTTTGATGCTATAGGTATCGATAAATGGATTAATATATCATATAATCCACAAAGATCTGAGAGTTGCAGTGTGTCAGGTAATAGTTTCTACATATATGGCACATTATACATTCCTTGTTGGGCTGATAATGATGTAGATGTGATGGAGCTGACTGATGCAGTGATTAAGTTTATTGGAGATAACATAGAGACACCATATAAAATAACAAATACTAGTATTATAGATCACGGATGGAATGATGCAAGTAAGAGTTATACAATAATCTCTATTGGTATAAAGAACTTAATAGAGAACTGTAGTTAGTAATCAAAATATGGTATACTATGAAGATAAATAATTAAACAAAAGGAAAAACATGATTTCAACTGATGTTCAGGGAACAAAAACCTATGTACTAGATGTACCAAGTACTGCATGGGCAGATTGTACAGAAGCTATTGCGGCTATCAAAGCTGGTACAGAAGCACTATGTCCACAAACACTAGGTGATCTAGCAAGGACACGAGAGATAACTGATTATGGGTGTATATCATCAAATGACTCAACTAAGTCAGCAGGTAAGCTCACATATTCAGATTATACTATTGAACTTCTCTTTGATATGACAGATACTGATGGTCAGAAAGGATTGTATGATGCGATGGAAAACAATACTCCAATTATACTTGCAATGGAGAGTTCCAATATGATTACTCCTCTAACTGGTAATGGTGATATTATATGGACTGAAGCTATTGTGTCTGGTGATACTATCTCTTATCCTGTTAATGGCAAGATTGGGTATTCTGTAACGATATCTCCATACGGCGGTTATCTTAGATGTGATGCTACATAAGCAGAGGAACCTTTAGATAGGTTGCAGTGTTGGCAACATATACACCACATAAAATAATGTGTGCATTCCTCATCTACTGATGGGGAGAATATAATCTAAATGTATATTCTTCTTTATATTAAAATTCAATCCACATATATAACATTTATTATTTTAGTATTCCAATTTTCGATTATACTGTAAACCGTATATTGATATTTTAAGTGTTTTATTGTATACTAATTTTTCAAAGGATTTTTATGACTAACAAGGAAATAACAAAGAAATTTGGGATACCTCAAAGTACTTTGTCTACTTGGAGTAATGTTAGTGATGAATCTAACTGGAGATTTAAACTATATAAATACCTAAAGGATAGAAAATGGCAAAAGTAAACCCTTTCACGATATTCATCGCTGATAAGAAGATAGCTAAGATTAAAGCACTAGGTGGCGCAGAAATTGTATATCGTGACCTAACTATGCAAGAGAATGATGCGTTCTCTAAGAGACTTGTAAAGAGTTATTCTGATGGTAAGCCTGAGATTGATTTTGATGCAGCTTCTGAGATCAAATATGAGAAGTCAGCTATGATCCTTATTGATCCAGAAATGACAGTTGAAGAGCTTAAAGCATTACCTGCATCTGCTGTATCTGCTATTAATGAAATTAATGCATTACTTGATGTTCCTACCGAAGATGATGAAGAGGGAAACGGCTAAGCTTAGTAGAGCAGACAGAGTACAAGGTAGCTTCTCATCTTGGGCTACCCGTGGTACTTCTAAAGTCTATAATAACACCCAAAGAATTTAATAATTGGGTGAAATACTTGAACTCAAAACAGCCTGATATTCAAGAGATGCAAATGGCTATACTAATATCGATAGTAGCACAAGGGCTTGGTTCAAAAACAGCCACTGTTGATAGTTTCATTATTAGTGGTAAAGATCATACATCTACTGTACAACAAAAAGCAACTGCTTTTGATAGTTTTGCTGCTGTAGCTAGACCATTCAAAGGTACTAAAAAGGATAGTGTGTAAGTAGCTATCCCTCCTCTCTCTATCCATAACATACATTATGATATAATGACAAAAACTCTTGGAGCGCCTACTATGGGATCATCAACACATGAAGACTTGGTAATTGAGATTGGTGCTAACATTGATGGCTATAAACAAGATATAGATAGAATTGAAAAATTAACAAAAGACTTGATAAAGACAATAGGTAAGGAACAGTTAACTGTTGCGAAACAAATAGCAGCTAGAAAAATAAAGATTGAAAAAGAAGTAAGTGCTGCTCATGTTAAACAATGGGAAAGAGATTTAAAGAAGTACAGTAAGATATGGAAAGCTGCACATGCTGAGGATAGGAAAAGAACCAGGGCTACTGCTGATGCACACAGCAGAGTGTGGAAAG
>QMKU01000160.1 GCA_003646525.1 Campylobacterota bacterium | reverse complement strand
CTTGGTACTCTATCATTAACAAAATCAACTTGCAACAACCCATTAATCTTAATACGCACAAAATCTCTTGAGTCTAACTCATTTTCAATAGTAAACTCTTTTGAAAGTTCTGCTAAGATGTTTTTGATTGCAAAGTTAAATCTTGTGGAGCTATTAGTAAAAAAGTCCAAATCATCAGAGTAGCGTTTGGCTTGATAAAAGCGAGACAGAGCCGTCCCACCTGTGAGATAAAATTCATCTTCTACACCAAAAACTTTCTCTAAAACCTCATCTTGCAAACTATAAAGTTCTCTATAGTCTATGCTACCCATTTCAACTCATTTATGGTCAATGGTTTACCCAAAAAATAGTATTCAAGTATATTAATTCGTCTTGATATATATTCATGTCTAAATGTTGGTATAGCATAAGAGACTATTAGTATCTCTAAAACACTCTTATCAAAAATCTTCATACTCTTTAAAAGCTCTTTAGCATTTTCTAAAATTTTAGAAAATAGAAATATCTGCTCTTGTCTATCTTGACTTTTTGCTAAAGAGATGATCTCCTCTTCATTAAAGTTATATTCCCAAAAACAATCTTTTAGGATATTTTTGATTAGTTCTTCTTGCATTTTCTCTCTTTCTCGTCTTATTCCTATCAATCATATTATAGCAAAATATCGATTTTGTAAAGATTTCACATTTTTTTACTTTCATTAATATTGCGTTTTATTATTATATCGAGGAGATCGTATGATCTAGGAAGAGTGCCAATACGATAAAGAGGGTGATGCCGGCAGGTTTAGTGTAGAGCTTGTTGGCTGCGATAAAGACGAGCATCAGTGTAGCAATCAACATCGTCGAGATATCGAAAAGATAGTCAGATGTGTTTATCTGCATAGGATTGATCAGTGCAGCAGCACCTAGTACGATCGTTGTATTTGCCATATTTGACCCGATGATGTTCCCGATAGCCATATCGACTTTGCCTTTGACTGCGGCGGAGATACTGATCACTAGTTCGGGCAGTGAAGTCCCTAGACTGATCATGACAATACCTATGATCCATTCTGAAATACCAAAATCCTCTGCGATAGCTGAAGCACTGTCGATCGTAAAGCTGGCCCCCACAATGATCATAAACAGACCAAACAGTATCAGGGGAAGTGACTTGGTCCACATAAATTCCTTTTGATTTTCTTTGTCAAACCCCTCTTCAGCTTCTTTAATGTCGGCAATAATAAGCCCTCTGGCTTCTTTGAATAGAAACATAATATAGGCAGCCATTAGCAACAAAAGCAGTATGGCATCAAAACGAGAAATCACTCCATCAAAAACCATCAAAATAAAAACAAAGATCGGCACAAGTGCCCAAGTGCTGTCCTTGGCAAAAAAATCACGATTGGGATTGATCGTCTTGGAGATCAAAAAGATAGTACCGAGAACAAGCGTAATATTTAGAATATTGCTACCAATCACATTGGCGATGGCGATTTGGGATTTTCCATCGGCACTCGCTGCGACACTCGCTGCCATCTCGGGTAGACTAGTTCCTAGTGCTATCAGTGTCGCACCGATGATAAATTCAGAGATATTAAACTTCAATGCGATACGCTCACTCTCTCTGACGAGCAAGTCTGCTCCCCAGATCAGTGCTGCCATTGCGATGACAAAGATAACAAAGTTCATGTTGCTATTCCTTATATTTTTCTGTACGGACGATCAAACTTTTGGGCAGATCAAATGTACCTATCAGCTCTGCTTCACGAGCCCTCATCTCTCCACTATCTACTTCATGATCATATCCAAGAAGATGTAGCAGTCCATGGATAAACAAGAGCGTACTCTCTTCTTGGGCAGTATGACCTAGCTGTTCCGCTTTTTGGAGGATCATATCAGATGATATCACGATTGATCCCAAAGGAAATGTATCAAAATCTCCCTCGATGGGAAAACTCAAAACATCTGTTGGGGCATTTTTGGATCGATATTCAGCATTGATCTTTTTGATCGTAGAATTATCACAAATGATGAGTTCGATATCTTTTTCCGTTAAAGTCTGTGCAATCGTTCTTAGCTTGTCGATCGGAAGTGAAAAGTCTGTTTGGTTTTCTAGCATGATTTTCATGGAACAATTATAGCTAATATTGGTAAAATTAGGATAGTAAAAAGGAGAGATTAAAAATGAGAGAATCAAAAGTAGCAATTTGTATTATTTCTGGAGGAATGGATAGCGCCTTGAGTATGGCTATCGCCAAGGACTTGGGGTATGAGATCGTCGGAGTTCATTTCAATTATGGACAGCGTACGCAAGCCAAAGAGCTATCCTGCTTCAGGAAACTCACAGCTGATCTGGGGATAATCAAAAATTACGAGATCGATTTGGATTTTTTTTCACAGATAGGAGCTTCGGCTTTGACAGATAAATCGATAGCAGTCCCCACAGGTGGAGTGGAGGAGGGTGTGCCTGTCACCTATGTGCCTTTTCGAAATGGCATCTTCCTCTCTATCGCCACAGCTATCGGTGAGAGGCATCAAGCTCAAGCTCTCTATATAGGTGTAGTAGAAGAGGATAGCAGTGGATATCCTGATTGTCGTGAAAGCTATATTCAGGCTATGGGAAAAGCTATCGATCTAGGAACACGAGATGAAACAAAACTGAAGATCAAAATGCCATTAGTGGCACTAAAAAAAAGAGAAATCGTACAAAAATCCATAGAACTTTCTGTCCCACTGGAGCATACATGGAGCTGCTATCAATCTGAATATAAGGCATGTGGTGTTTGTGATAGCTGTCGTTTGCGCTTGAGGGGTTTTGAGCAGGCAGGGGTGGAAGATCCCATCCAATACGCAATTCCCAAATAGCTAAGGGACTACAGTTTAATAATACCAAATAGCAGATACTTGGAGTAGGGACTTCAGTCCCGTTTGACGGGACTGAAGTCCCTACTCCAAAATGCTTATCGTTTGGTAGTTATTTCTGTTCTACTCCTAAGTCTGGAAAGGGAAAGAGAAAAAAGATATACTTCTATATGGAATTAACAGATAAAAACTATGAAAAAGTTATTAAAAATCATTCAAGCCCCGTCTTTATAGATTTCTACTCTCCCTCTTGTGGACCTTGTCAAGTACTTTTGGGTCTTATAAGTGAGAGGCTAGAAAAGTATGGAGAGGAGCAAGGGGTCAAGGTAGTCAAATGTGATGTCTCGCACAATCCCAAGCTTGCAGAAGCCTTCAAAGTGAGTTCAGTGCCTTTCACGATAGCGGTATTGCCAGATGGCAAGCTGAAATTTCCTGAGTTAGGACTCAAGGATGAAGCTTATTATTTTGGAGTGATTGATAAATTGGCAAACAAGGGATCATTTTTTAGTAGACTATTTTCGTAAAATCAGAAATACAAAAAGGAGTGACAATGGAATTGAAACTAGGAATACCAAAAGGAAGTTTGCAGGATGCAACGATCAAAATATTTAAAGAGGCTGGTTATGATATCAAAGTAAGAGAGCGTAATTATTATCCTACCGTTGATGATCCTGAGTTGAAGTGTATGCTCATCCGTGCGCAGGAGATGGCTCGTTATGTGGAGGGTGGTGAGCTTGACTGTGGGTTGACTGGCTTGGATTGGATCAAGGAGAATCGTGCAGATGTGGTAGAGGTGTGTGAACTCATCTACGCCAAGCAGAGTTTCAAGCCTATCAAGTGGGTTTTGGCAGTGAAAGAGGATTCGCCCTACAAGAGTGTCAAGGATCTAGAGGGCAAGACGATCGCTACCGAAGTAGTCAGCCTCACTACTGATTATCTGGCTTCTCATGGGGTGACTGCCAATGTAGAGTTCAGCTGGGGAACGACAGAAGTGAAAGTGCCTCAGCTTGCAGATGCGATCGTTGAAATTACTGAAACAGGATCCTCACTCAGAGCCAACAATCTCAAGATCATTGATACTGTATTGGAGACTACTACTCGGTTCATCGCCAACAAAAAAGCTTATGAAGATCCAGAGAAAAGAGCCAAAATAGATCGAGTGACAATGATGCTCCGATCTGTGATTGATGCAGTTCCCAAGGTTTGTCTCATGCTCAATGCACCAGAAAATAATCTGGCATCAATTTTGGAAATACTACCTAGTGAAAATCCAACGATTTCACATTTGGCAAAAGGTAACTGGGTGGATGTAATGGCAGTTTTGGATAAACAAACACTACGAGATGTGATCCCTCAGCTGAAAGTCTATGGAGCTAAATCTATTGTGGAGATACCAGTCAGCAAGATTATAGAGTAAGCTGAACTCAATGGGCAATAAAGATGGAGCTAAGTAAATTTATATCTAAACAATTATGAAAAATGGAGTAGCTAGCCCCTCGCATTTGTTGGTTATTTCATAAAAGCAAAAGTGATATATACTAATGCTATCACTAGATACCCAACTGTATGGTAATCAATGAGCATTGGATTTATCTCCAAGCAATCTATCCTCAAAACCCAACCATCTATAACCACAAAAAGCCCTGCACCTCCGAAGAGATACAAGGCTTAATTGCTTGTAAGTACCAATGCTCAAATTGACTTACATACACAAAGAGCTACTTTGATGGGGTATTATGGCATAAAAAACCCGATAGGGGTAGGGAAGCAAACTCCCCTCCCTCCGAACCGTGCGT
>QMKU01000159.1 GCA_003646525.1 Campylobacterota bacterium | reverse complement strand
GAGCTTGAATTGTTAGGCATCATCTACTCCCAAAAACTGTCGATGAGCCTCTTTATCATCAAAAATATAACGAAACATATCTATATGGCTAGGAATAGTGATTTTTTCATCTTGTCAATAGACTATTGATACTTATTCATGTCATCACTCGAAAGTCCTACACCGCCGAAAGGAACAAAATTGAGCTGGAATGTAAAGGAGTTATCCAAGATAGAGCCCGTACCCGTCGTCGTCTCAGTTGGTCGCACATCTTGCCTGAAGCCGACTGCTATATTCCAACAATCTTTGTTATAACCAAATCCAACACGGTACTGTGAGTTAAACTCATCATCTATATTATAAATAAATCCTCCTATAAATCCTATTCTATTTGTCACTTGATATCTAAGATTCAAATTAATATCATTGTTTCTTTTATTCTCCAAAACATCATGATTATCATCATAAGAGTAGAGACGCTGATAAGAGTGTGTCACAGAGAGACCATATCCCTCGCCCTGCAGTCTCACAGCAGTTGACATCTCTCTGATTTTACTAAATTCATAATTGTAGATAAAGGTATTATAGAATTTCCACTTTCCTACATTGTATTCCATTTCATGGGAAAAATCATCAAATTTATACTCTTCTTTTTCAGGATGATAGAGCTGAGTAAATCTTTCGTAAAATACAATTTCTCCAGAATCATTATAAAAATACTGACTAAATTTAAAGGCAACATTTTCACTCTCTACTCCTGCTGCATAAAGATATTTCTGATCTTCATCAAGCTCCTCATACGCTACAGGAGACTCTACGCCATTTCCTGGTATACTATAAGTCACAGATGGTTGCAAGACATGAACAAAGGTACCATATTTTTTAGTCAAATCACTAAAAAGTTTAACTCTGCTAATATTATTATAATACTGAAAGTCATCATTTTCAAAAGTACCATTTCCAAAAAATAAGCTATTATAATACAGGTCTTCCTTGAGAGAGAGCGTTACCAAGTCATCCAAGAAAGTATGTGTATACTCAACAGGGGCATAAAACTCAGCTATTGTCAGCGTTGTGCCCTCTTCTCTTGTGAAATTATTTGTCGTCAAGTTCATACTATAAGTTAATCGATCTAAAAGAATTGGTTTTAAATATTTATGCAATTGAATGGTAGGCAAGATTTGCATCGTAGCATTATTATCTTCCAGTCGCGTATCAATAAAATATTTACCGTAAATCCCCCCCGAGAAATCATCATTGTGCACAAAGTAATTTACTCTTGATTCTTGTAGAGGACTCGCACCAAAATGACTCATCGGTCTCTTTTGTAAAAAAATATAATCAATATCATTGAGCAGCGTGGCATTGATATAGAGTCCATCGACAACATCGCTACCTGCTGACATGAATCGCTCAAGAATTTGAGAAGAGTCATAAAGCATCTCAAAACCATAGTGAGACTCATTTCTTATACTGTTTTCTACCGTATAGTCTTCATTGTCTTTAAAATAGCCCACTCTAATCGCACCTGCTGAATACGCCGAATCAGCAAAACGAAGTGTGCCGTAGACACCAACACCTCTAGTCGTTCGCAATTGAGGTCTCAGCTCAACATCCCAACTGCGTGAAGCTGCCCAATATATAGGCTGTTCATAGACAGCTCCATCTGTTTGCGAATAACCAAAACTAGGAAAAAGCAAGCCAGAACTTCTCTCTTTGTGGGTAGAAAAAGCTAAATATGGTGTATACATAACTGGAATATCCCAGAATTTAACTTTGACATCTCTCATAGTTATATAGTGTTTTTCAGTATCATAGTGTGAGCTTTTAGAATAGAGTGCCCAATCTTTACGATCAAGATCACAGCTTGACATCATTGCTGAACCAAAAGTACCATCATTGTTAAATTTTGTTGCTTTGTCCGAATAAACCCAAACATCACTATCATCCGCAACAAAAACTTTTTTGAAGGATACTTTTTTTGATTTTGTATTGATCTTAAGTTCTTCGGATTGGATCTTACTTCCCCCATCTCCAAGAAGTTCGATCTTGTCTCCTTCAAGTCTCAAGACTTGCTTTATCCTGTCATAATAAGCAGAAGAGGATTGAATCACGCTCTCTCCATAGTGCACGACAACATTTCCCTTTGCTATCACAGTACTCTCAGTAGCAGAGAGATCTTCTGCCATAATCTCTATTTTATCTCTTTCGACTGCCATCAAAAGAGATAAAGTTGTAACAAAAAATAATATAATTTTACGCATCTATCACCACACATCCTGTTAATTTATCATGGAGCGTCTGAACCATTGGGTTGAAAAAAGCCATCAAAAAGCCCAAATAAAAAAATGTTTCACTCACAATCCTTAGAGAAGCACGGGCTACTGCAATATGCAGGAGTGGGATCTCCCCAGTCCGCAAGGATACAACCTTGATCTTCATCAAATATTTTCCTAATGTCATCCCATTTTGCCAAATAAAAAATGTATGATACACTATTTTAATCGCTACAATAATTAGAAAGTTTTCTGTCAAAAATAGATTTATCTCTTCCATTGTACGAAGTGATGAAATTTGAGACCAGAAAATTGCCATAAAGAGGAAACTGACAACCAAGTCATCGATAATAAAAGCCCCTGTTCTTTTTTTTGGAACTGAGATCTGCTCTTGATCTCCTACGCTATTTAATGGCATCATACTTCTAGTCCAAGTGCCTGATAAGCAATATCTGTTCGACACTGTTTGCCAATGAAATGCACTTGTCCGCACAATAAATAAGCTCTATAGTGTGCTTCTTTAATTGTGTCACCTATACCAACACAAACCAATACACGCCCACCTGTAGCAAAAAGCTTATCATCTTCATCCAAACTCACTCCTGCAAAAGAGATATGCGCATTGGCTTCAATATCGTCATGTATGATATCATCGATAATGATCTCTGCAGCTTCCGAACTTTTGTAGGGATAATCTCTACTTGCCATCACAACACCGACAGCATATTTGTCATAAAATTCTATTTCTGCGCTCTTCAAATCACCTATTGCAGCTTTGTAAAAAAGTTCACTTGCTGGAGTTTTGAGCAGAGGCATCAGCTCTTCACACTCTGGATCACCGAAGCGCACATTGTATTCTAGGATGATTGGTTCACCCTCAACTACCATCACACCTATGAAGAGAACACCACTAAAAGGCATTCCTTCTGCTTTCATTCCCTCAAGTGTAGGCTCGATCACTCTCTCATTTAGTTTACGGTAAATATCATCATTGACCAAAGGGGTTGGAGCATATGCTCCCATTCCACCAGTATTGGGACCTTGATCATCGTTTAAGAGACGCTTGTGATCCTGTGCTGCTGGTAAAACAACATAATCTTTGCCGTCGCAAATCACAAAAACAGAAAGTTCATAGCCATCCAAGAACTCTTCGACTACAATTTTTGTCCCTGCATCACCAAAAGAGTTTCCAGAAAGCATTTCGCCTACAGCTCGCTTCGCCTCATCTTTGGATGCTGCGATAATGACACCTTTGCCTCCGCAAAGACCATCCGCCTTGACAACTATCGGCACTTTAAGGCTATTGATGAATCTGTAAGCATCTTCAATAGAATCTGTTTCAATATAACGAGCCGTTGGAACATTGTGGCGAGCCAAAAAATTCTTCATAAAAATCTTGGAACCTTCAAGCTGAGCTGCCTGAGCAGTAGGACCAAAAATAGTCAAATCTCTCTCTTGAAAAATATCTACTATACCTTCAACCAGAGGACCTTCTGGACCAACAATGGTTAAATCTATACTTTTTGCTTCCACAAAATCTGCCAACTTATGAAAGTCACTAATGGCTATATTTTCACCCAACAACCCAGAAGCACCATTACCCGGAGCAAAATAGATCTTTTTAACGCTCTGATCTTTTTTGAGTGCCAAGCCGATTGAATATTCACGACCACCACTTCCAATAATCAATATATTCATAGCTTTTCTCCGAAAAAATTAAAAATTAGGGATTAATTTTTAATAACTAATTTTTAATTTTGAAAGCCCGGATAGCCGTTCTGCGTAAAGTCGGCCCTAATAAGCCAACGATGCAGGAGAGAGCAAATCATTAGGGGGCAGATCCTCACCGTAATACGGCTCAAACAGAAATGTCCACGCACCGATCTGACTACATATCCCACAAAACTAAGTGTTGGACCCCAAATGCAGTAGTCGAACTATCCAGGTAAACGAATTATAGCCTATTTGAGATTACAGGAGAATGAAATAAACACAAGTAGACAAAAAAACAATCTAACAACCCTATCAAAGAGTTTTTGCTTTATGGATACATGCATCGATGAGGGGCGTATCAGCAACCACGAATTTAGCGTCTGATGGAAGATGTATTTTTGTTGATTTGCCGATCACGACAGCAGTATAACTACTCAGCCAATCAAAATTCTTCAGAAAACACTCTATAGTCGATGGGGAGGTAAAGATAATAATGGCATCTTCTGGAGGTTGCACATCAGGCTTGTACCCGATACACAGTGTTCTGTAAATAATCTGTTCTTGCAGTAAAATGCCTTTTTTTGCAAGATATCCTTTGCTGTCAAACGAGATCTTTTCGGGACGCAGATAGAGAATATGGCGATCTTGGAAAAAGTCTGCTATATTCTCAGCCAACT
>QMKU01000158.1 GCA_003646525.1 Campylobacterota bacterium | reverse complement strand
GTTTGGCTATCAGTGTAGCATAATGGGCAACTCTTTGTGCATGCCCCGCTGTAAATCTATCTCGTTTCTCTATCATCGTTATGAGTGAATAGATATTTTGTTCATAAGATTTGATCTTCTCATAGAGTATCTCTTTTGCTTTTTTCCGTCCAAAGATAATGAGAGATGCACCAAATACCCATATAAGTAAAGCAAATGCAAAGGTGATAGTAGATTGCTCAAGTGATGAATCATAATAGCTCTTCATTGGAATTGAGACAGAGACACCACCTCTAATATCTCCTATTTTATATCCTTGGAAGGCATGGCATTTCAAGCAAGATTTTTGTGTTATTAGTGGCTGAATATATCTATAATGCATCTCTTTATCTATCATAGTTTTTTCATGGATAGGTTTACGAGTCTGCGTCATAATATTGAGTGCATTGACTTCCCACTCATCAGGTTTATTTGCAGGATTTAGTAGCACTTTGCTCGTGATATGTCCTTTGATACCATATATCTTACCATACTCTTGCATCACCTGAGATAGCATATATGCAGGATTCATCAGTGTTAATTGTGCCCCATAGGTAGTTGTTATATTTTGATGTGGGATATGTTTGAGGTAGGGGCTTGGTGGTGTTTTCTTGGTGATAGGTACATAGATTCCTCCATGTGATGCGTTCCATTTGCGATATGCCAAATCTTTCTTGAGACTTGTTTTTGCTTCGAGGAGTGCTGCCGTATCAGCATAATTATAGTTTTTCAAAACAGTCATAATTATAGATGTAAGAATCAAAATAGTCCATAAGAAAATTATAAACCAAAATATTTTATTAATAAATTTTATTCTATAACTCATTTTTTAAACCTTTGCATATAGTAGGTCAAAAGAAATCTTCATAACAGGATCCGTATCTTAATTTTCCCGTTTTTCTCTTTTATTTTAGTATTATTGTTTATTATTGTACTATAATAGCAGAAGAATACTTTAAACGATGTTGAATGGGATCATTATGAAAAAAGCGAACTACTTTATTCTTTTTGCACTACTTCTTCTTTTGGGTTTGGGATATAAAACCTATGAACAATACCGTAATATCGAGCAGACTCAGGATTTTATCGTTCTAGAACAGAGTCGAAGTATTGCTTATCTCATCAAAGCCTTTAGGCACACCTATCAAGATGCCTTTTTGAAGAATAATATCAGTATAGATGAAAAAATGATCAATCTATTACCAGTGAAAACGGTATTTGAAATCAGCCAGCGATTTTCTGCTTATGAAAAGGGAGATATTCTCATTCGTACTATTTCGGACCGCCCTAGAAACCCAGATAATAAAGCAAATTTATTTGAGGAGAAAATGATCAACTATTTTCGAGAAAATTCCAACGAGAAAGAGAACTTTATACATATAGATGATGCTTATTATTATACTAAGCCTTTGAAGATCAAAACCTCCTGTCTCAAATGCCATGGAAAAAGAGAAGATGCCATACCTAGTATTAGGGAGAAATACACTAAAGCTTATGATTATAAATTGGGTGAAATTCGTGGCTTGGTAAATATCACAATTAAAGAGCAAGAGATTTTTGCTTCCCTCCATAAAGACTTCAACAATGCACTTATCGTTACGGCACTACTATACTTCTTTCTTTTGACCGTGATCTATCTATTGATCAGGAGTTTAAATAACAAGGAGGAACAATATACACATAGACTAGAAAAAGAGATTACTCAAGCATCAAGAAAACTTATAAAACAGAAGGAGACTTTTGAAACACTTTTTGAAAAATCTTCAGACGGCATATTGATATTAGATGAAAAAGGTAATTTTATAGAGGGAAATGAAAAAATTATCCTGATGCTTAAACTCTCTTCAAAAGAAGAACTCTTCATCATGACTCCTCTTGAACTTTCGCCTGAAAAACAGCCTGATGGTCAACTTTCGAGTCAGAAAATTGAAGAGATGATCTATATTGCCAAGCAGAATGGCTGGTATCAATTTGAGTGGATATTGCGTCGAATGGATGGGGAGAATTTCTGGGCAGAGATTACGCTGACTCTAGTCGAACTTAATGGTCAAGAGGTTATCCATGCGATCTGTAGGGAGATTTCTGAAAAGAAAAAAGCAGAGAAAAAGCTAGTAAAACAGGCTGAAAATCTGAGATATCATGCGCACCATGATATTCTCACTGGTCTGCCAAATCGTGTTCTATTTGCTGAAGAACTCAAGAGAGGTATCGAAGAGGCAGATATTAGAGATGGTGAATTGGCACTCTTTTTTATTGATTTAGATCAGTTCAAACAGATCAATGATTCTCTCGGGCATGAAATAGGGGATAGGGTACTCAATCTTGTTACTACCAGACTCAAAGAGATGGTAGAAGATAAGTATTTTCTTTCTCGTTTGGGAGGTGATGAATTTACTATTATTATGAAGAATGTTGCCAAGAGAAGCGATCTGGTTTTGCTTGCACAGGCGATCCTTGATGCACTCAAGGAGCCTCTCTATATCGAAAACAACAAACTCTATATTAGTAGTAGTATCGGAATCAGCCTCTATCCTAGGGATGGTAAAAATGCAAATAATCTTCTCAAATATGCAGATGCAGCGATGTACAAGGCAAAAGAAGAGGGTCGTAATACTTATCAATTCTATACAATAGAGATGACAGAACAGGCTTATGAGCAGATTATAATGAAGGCAGCACTCCAGCGGGGACTCGAAGAGGAGGAGTTTGTCATTTATTACCAGCCACAGGTCAATGCCAAAAATGGAAAAATTATAGGAGTAGAAGCTTTGATACGATGGCAACATCCTATCATGGGCTTTCTGGAGCCGGCAAAATTTATTACTGTTGCCAAGGAGACAGGACTCTTGAGGGGAATCGACCAATGGATGATGCGCAAAGCGATGTATGAGGTGCGAGAGTGGCATCGACAAGGGCTTCATTTTGGTCATCTTTCACTCAATGTCACTATCACACAACTCAAAGATGAGCTTTTCGTTGAAATGTTACTACAGATGCTTGACGATACTAATTTTGAGCCTGCTTGGTTGGAGCTTGAGATTACAGAAGGTGAAGTGATGCAGCGATATGATGAGATTATTGCCAAACTCAAGCTGATCTACAGCAAAGGGATTCATATTGCGATCGATGATTTCGGTACAGGGCACTCCTCACTTGCCTATCTGAAGCGTCTTCCCGTCAATAAGCTCAAAATTGATCGTTCTTTTATTGTTGATCTTCCTCACGATGAAGAGAGTGTTGCGATTGTCAAGGCGATCATCTCTTTGGCAAATATATTGGGACTGACCATCATAGCTGAAGGAGTCGAAACAGAAAAACAGCAAGCATTTTTGATCGCAAACGAGTGTGATAATATCCAAGGCTACTACTACAGTCGCCCGATGCCAGCCGAGGAGTTGCAAAAGATACTACTTGAACAGAAGAGACATAAATAGATTTATTTTTAGGAAATTCCTTAGACTACCCTCAATGCCAATGAATTAATGATGAGGAAATTATCAACTAGAGAGTCGTGTACGAGAAAATCGTATGCACGATTCGGAGGGAGGGGAGTTTGTTTCCCTACACCTGTCGTGAAATGATAATCCTAGAAGCTATAATCTAAAATCAAAACCAACACAAGGAATCTAGTCAATGACTCAATCCCTCATATCTCTTATCTCCCAATCCACGACTCTCAACAAAAAAGCCATCACAAATATCCTCACTCTCCTTGCAGAGGGTGCTACTATCCCATTCATAGCTAGATATCGCAAGGAGTTAACGGGTGGGGCTAGTGATGATCAGTTGCGTGACTTTTATGAAATTTACCTCAGTGGCAAAAGACTCCTTGAGAGAAAAGAGGAGATCATCGATATACTGATAGATCGTGAGCAGATCACAGATCAGCTCAGAGTTGCTATAGCAAATGCTCAGACACTAACTGAAGTGGAAGATATCTATAGACCCTTCAAGGAGAAGAAAAATACCCGTGCATCCGTTGCTATACGAAATGGATTGGAGCCACTGGCAAATATATTGCAATCAGGCAAATTAAGCAGGCAGGAGTTTGACCAAAAAGCAGAGCAGTTTGTCAAGAATAGTGTGAAAGATCGTGATGCGGCAATCAAGGGGGCGCAGGATATCATCGCCGAACGCTTCTCTGACTCTGCAAAAGAGCGCAGTATCGTCAGAGATATGACACTGAGATATGGCAGTATAGTGACCAAGGCAGGCAAGAGCTTTGACGAAAAAGGTCTCTATAGAAATTATAAAAACCAGAATGAAGCAGTTGCCAAAATCCCTTCTCATCGATACCTCGCCATCAGAAGGGGGGAGAAAGCCAAGGAACTCTCTGTCAAAATTACTATAGATACAGATCGTTATTTTGATACGCTCAAACGATATAAGCTGAGAGAGTATATGCAAAGTTCCAAAACTTTGCTCCTAGATGCCTACAAAGATGGCTTCAAACGGCTTCTCTACCCTTCGATAGAACGGGAGGTTTTTTCGATACTGAAGGAGCGTTCGGATTTGGCTGCTATCGGAGTCTTCGGCAAAAACCTGACGCAACTCTTGATGAGTCCACCAGTCACTGGTAAGGCACTACTTGGAGTTGACCCTGCCTACAAGACAGGGTGCAAGCTGGCAG
>QMKU01000157.1 GCA_003646525.1 Campylobacterota bacterium | reverse complement strand
TGGCGACGATCATGGCAGAAGTAGTTGTCAAACTAGATAAAGATGAGATGGAGTTACAGTAGATGTACAAACGAGAATTTGACCAAAAATTTCGGCAAGCACTCCCCAAAGCACTACTACTTTTCGGAGACAACGCCTATCTCATCGACTACTATATCAAACACTACGCTCACACACTTCAAGCCAAAGAAGAGATGCTTACACTTTACTTTGATGAGTGGGATTTTATGCAAGCCAAAAACTATCTTTCACAAAGTTCTCTTTTTGGTGGTATCAATCTGCTCATCATTAGGCACAATAAAAAAATACCAAAAAAAGAACTTGATATACTCGTAACTCTTGCCAATAAAACGAGTGACAACTATCTTGTTTTCGGATTTGAAGGTGAAGCCAGAGATGCTAAAACTATGCAGAGTAGTTTCGCCGAAAAAAAAGGTGGGGTCTGGGTGCGTTTTTTTGAAGCAAATATACGAGAAGGCATTGAAATGCTCCAACAAAAAGCACAGAATATTGGACTTGATATCGACCACTATGCGCTTCAGCATCTTATACTCACACTCAATAACAATCTAGCACTTTGCAATAATGAACTCGACAAACTTGCTATACTCGGTACAAAAATTACCAGCAAAGATATCGACCGCTTGGTTTACTCTACCGCATCTCTTGCTACAGAACAGTTTCTTACTAGTCTCTTTGAAAAACAACCTGTCTTGGAGATGATTGGCACCCTGTTGGAGTCAGGCGAAGACGAGACTCTAATATTGCGCAATACTCAAAGATTTGTCAATGAAATCTTCCTCTTCCATGCCTATATCAGACTTCATGGATCACCTGACTCTATGGAGATCCTCGGATACAAACTCCCCAAGCAGATAGAAGAGAAAAAAGCACAACTTGCCATGCGCGTCAAACCTGCTACTCTACTCAATATCACCGAGCACCTTCTCGAAAGTGAACTTGAAATGAAGCGTCCTGGCAATATCAACAAAGAGACACTGCTTTATGGGGCATTCATCAAGATGCAAAGATACCTATAATTTAAGAAGCTTGTGCTAACATGCGAGTTCCAAAAATTCTTGCTCATCGCTTGGAGGATCATCCTTGAGTGATCTAAGTAATGGGCTATTAAACCAAAAGGATACGAATGATAAATCATTACGAAACGCTGTTTGTTGTAAAACCTACACTCACAGAAGAAGAGATCAGATCTCAAGTCGAAAAAGTAAAAGCTATTCTCGAAAAAGAGGGTGCAGAGCTTATCGCAGTCGATGATATGGGGATGAGAAAACTTGCATACCCTGTTCAGAAAAACCTTAGAGGATACTACACTATACTACTATTCAAGACAGAAGGTAGTACTATTTCTGAGCTTGAAAGAAACCTCAGAATCAATGAAGAGGTCATTAAATTTTTGACAGTAAAATACAGCCGAACTAAAGAAGTTACACAGTTCAATAAGCTCGTCGCCATTGTAAACAAAAAAAATCAACTAGCAGAGCCAGTTAAAACCGAAGTAGCAGTTGAGACACCAGCAGAAGTTGAAGTACCGATAGCAACTGAAGCAGCAGAGACAACAGAAGCATAACTAAAAGCTTAGGAGCAACCTTATGTATAATAAAATCATATTGATGGGAAATCTCACGAGAGATATTGAGATCAGATATAGTCAGAGTGGGACTGCTGTCGGAAATACTGGTATCGCAACCAACAGAAAATGGAAATCTCAAACTGGCGAACAGAAAGAAGAAGTTATGTTCGTTGATTTGACATTTTTCGGACGAACCGCCGAAGTCGCCAATCAATATCTGCGTAAGGGAAGCAAGATTTTAGTCGATGGGCGACTCTCACTTGATCAATGGACATCACCAGATGGCACCAAGAGAAGCAAACATGCAGTGATCGTAGAGAACTTGCAGATGCTTCCAAAGAGTGACAACTCTGCTAGTGCTGGAGGCGATTATGGCAACCAAGATCACTCTAGCCAACAGTACGGTAACCAAGGGCAAGCAAGTCAACAGCATGGCAACCAAAACCAGCCTAGCCAGCAATATAACAACCAATCCGCACCTGCTCCACAACAGCAGCGTACAGAACAACCAGCAGCAACAACACCGGACATTCCGTCTATAGATATTAATGAAGAAGAAATACCATTTTAGGAGTAAATTATGGCAGAAAGAAGAAAATTTAAAAAGAGATATTGTAAATATTGTGAAGGAAAAGTCGAGTATATCGACTACAAAGACCTTGGACAATTCAAGTTTAGTTTGAGCGAAAGATTTAAGATCATGCCAAGAAGATTGACAGGTAACTGCAAAAAGCATCAAGAGATGGTGACAGTAGCGATCAAAAGAGCGCGCCAAACTGCACTGATCCCATACATCGTTGATAGAAAGAATGTTGTAGAAAATCCATTTGAAATGATCAGATAGATCAGGATATATTTATCTCGCTCCCAAATTATATTTGGGAGAGTATACGCCCGATGAGACAAACCACCCTCCCCTCCTATTAAGCCACCCCAAATAATTAATAGTTTTTTGACTATCAATCCAACATTTTATTGTCGGAATACGGAGACCCCGACCTACGCGTATCAAAACCCAATAGATTTTCTAATATACTCTCATACCTAGTTGAGCGATTATTTGTGAAGTTTGCATTGTGGGGCGGTAGGTGGGACAGGGTCAGCCTCCAATAAAGGATGTAACAATGTTATCCCATATAATAATTGGGCATCCTTCATAAGTAGTTTGCAATTTAAACTTATTGAGTTCATAGGTGTGACCGTGTCACACGAGCAAATCATCACTTGTACGACATGGTCGCACCTACAACATTGTAAACTATCTTTTATTGGATATGAAGGATGCCAATAATTGTTATTCTTTTGCTGTTAATTTTAGCAACAAAAGCATACTAAAAACCTATGAGAGAGTTCGACGCTCTCTCACCTGTCCCAACTAGAGTAATTATATCATAAAATCTTCTAATTTCAAAATATCAATCATCTATATTATTCTAGTTTCCATCGCTCCTGCATGGGAATTCACACTTGACATTGAGATGCATACCATACAAACGAGTGAAAAGTAAACTTAAATTGCAAACCCTAACCCAGAACCCTTATCTTCTTATACCTACAGAATATTGGAAAAGCTCTCAGTTTCTATAGTGAATCAAAAAATCTGATTTTATTTACTGCTACCATTTAAGCAAATGTGACAATATGCCTTTATTAGGTTTTTCCAATCTTTCGATTTATTCCAGAATAACATATTCCTCACTTGCCTATTATAGTCCCAGATACCTGCATAATAAAAGATAGCCGAGATATGGCTTGCTAATTGTGCTTGGGTTGTATTTTTATTAAGTTGCTCATATAGGAATCTTCCTAATCCTTCCTTTTCTGTCCCATCTTTTATTTTCTCGACATTGTTGGCAAGAGGAATTTTATTACCATTAATAAATTGTTGAATATTTTCAATTTCTTTTTCAGTAAATATATCCAAAGTAATTTTGCCACTACCAGAGTTAAATTTTCTAATAATTGTTATGGAACAATTTTCATCAATCTTCCACCAAAATCTTTTATGCTTTCCTCCTAATGTAAACGCAAGACAATAGCCATCATCTTTTTCATCAACTACAAAAGATTGGACTGTAGCATTAGGGATATCTTTTGTACAATTACTACTGCTATTTATTTTTAAGTATTTTCCATATGCCCAAAGTGCCCTATCTATCTCTACTTGCCTAAAATTTTCTCTTAAAGTAAGGGAGTTAAAAAAGTTTGCATACTCAAGATATTTTGTCCATTTTGTAGAGGCGGTGCTGGGTAAGACTATATGGGGATTTTGTATGTTCATATAGGCCCGATAAACATGTTGGTCATAGAGAGGATATACTTCAGGATAAAAGCAATGCAAGATAAAAAGACCCCATATGAATCCAAATCCTCTTTTTTCTTCCATTTCTGTCAATATATTCGGTTTTGTCTTTTGCAGTTCAGAAGGAATCTTTGCATAAATTTCATTTGCAATAATAGATAAATTTTTCCAAATATCGAATCCAACTGGAGTATGCGGTTGCCACCTCCCCGTATACTCGTATTTAGTATTATTTTCATCGATATATATAGGATTTCTGGCACTATTATTAATTCGTATACAACCCGTTTTCCATGCTCCCAGCAGTTCTAGCTGATTTGGACATTTTTTAGTTCCCCATACCAATTCATCGTATATTTTTGTGGGATATTGCAGAGTATCAAATTTATTACACCACACTCGTATTTCATGCTTTGAGAAAGTCATTTATCAAATAGTCCTAAGATAGTTATTTGGTTTATTATTTTAGCATTGTTAGACTTAAAAATAATTGTATCCACAGGGATAATTGTTTTTCTCGTTCCCATTCGCTCCTGCGTTGGAATACATACGAGTGATGCAGTAGCAAAGAGTACTCTCTTTTGTTTGCAGTGTCAGATATGCGTTACGACGGAGACCGTCGTAACGAGGAAAAGTGGGTGGATTTTCGACACTTGACCTCGGTTGAATCGTTACCATGTTTTAGCCGAGGTCAGGTGATTCATGATGCATTCCGCTACGCTTCACGCATCACAAATCACCAGACCCCTAATAATCGCCTAAATTCCTTATTTCATTGGCATTG
>QMKU01000156.1 GCA_003646525.1 Campylobacterota bacterium | reverse complement strand
GACAAGGCGTGATAAAGCTTTAGTCTTTATGACTCATATATATTGCATAATTTCACATAAACTCTTGACAAAATGAAAAAATATCATTACAATACGATCTGAAAATTGAGGTCAGCCTCAAGATATTAACCATATAAAGGATATTGCATGGCATTTAAACCATTAGCGAACAGAGTCTTAATCGAACGAGAAGAAGAGATCACGACAACAGCATCAGGAATCATCATACCAGATAATGCAAAAGAGAAGCCTCTACAGGGTAAAGTATTGGCAGTAGGGACGGATGCTTCAGATGAGGGCATCAGTGAAGGTGATACAGTAGTATTTGCTAAATATACAGGCACTGAGATGACACTCGACGGCAAAGAGTTACTGATACTCAATAGTGATGATATCCTCGGTATCATTAGCTAAGCAGAGAGATCTACTCTCACTATAAGGAATGCTGAAATAATACCAAAGAATAGATACTTGGAGCAGGGACTTTAGTCCCATAAAACGGGACTAAAGTCCCTGCTCCTAAATATTTAACTTTGGTAGTTATTTTAGTTCTATTCCTAAATAACAAATAAACAAATAATAACTATAAGGATTTAACAATGGCAAAAGAGATATTTTATTCAGACAAAGCAAGAAACGGACTCTACGAAGGTGTAAGCAAACTCGCGGATGCAGTGAAGGTAACTATGGGACCAAGAGGTAGAAATGTCTTGATCCAGAAGAGTTTTGGTGCACCACATATCACCAAGGATGGTGTAAGTGTGGCGCGTGAGATTGAACTAGATGATGCGCTCGAAAATATGGGAGCACAACTTGTCAAAGAGGTTGCTAGTAATACAGCTGATGAAGCCGGTGACGGTACGACAACAGCTACTATATTAGCACACTCTATCTTCAAAGAGGGATTGAGAAATATCACTGCTGGTGCCAATCCTATCGAAGTGAAACGCGGTATGGATAAGGCGAGTGCAGCAATCATTGAAGAGCTCAAGAAAATTACTCAGGAAGTTAAAGGTAAAAAAGAGATCGCACAAGTAGCAAGTATCTCAGCCAACTCTGACGAGACGATCGGCAATCTCATCGCAGAAGCGATGGAAAAAGTTGGGAAAGATGGTGTGATCACTGTCGAAGAGGCAAAAGGGATCAATGATGAGCTCGAAGTAGTGGAGGGGATGCAATTTGATAGAGGTTACCTTAGCCCCTATTTTGTCACCAATAGCGAAAAGATGACTTGTGAATTGGAAAGTCCTCTTTTGCTTCTGACTGATAGCAAAATCTCTTCACTCAAGGATCTTGTACCTGTACTTGAGCAGATTCAGCAATCAGGCAGACCTCTCCTGATCATCTCTGATGATGTAGAGGGTGAAGCATTGGCAACTTTGGTACTCAATAGACTCAAGGGAGTGCTCAATATCGCTGCGGTCAAAGCACCAGGCTTTGGTGATAGAAAGAAAGCCATGCTTCAGGATATCGCTATTCTCACAGGAGCGACACTCATCACTGAAGAGTTGGGACTTTCACTCGAAAAGACAACACTTGAAGATCTTGGGCAAGCTTCACGAGTTGTGATCGACAAAGATAATACTGTTATCGTTGACGGTAAAGGTGATGCAGCTGCGGTTGAAGCGAGAATCAGCGAGATAAAGAGACAAATTGATAATACCAGTAGCGAGTATGACAAAGAGAAACTTCAAGAGAGACTTGCCAAACTCAGTGGCGGTGTAGCTGTCATCAAAGTAGGTGCTGCTACGGAGACTGAGATGAAAGAGAAAAAAGACCGTGTTGATGATGCTCTCTCTGCGACAAAAGCAGCGGTGGATGAAGGTATCATCATTGGTGGTGGTGCAGCATTGATCCTAGCTGGGCAGAAAGTCACACTAGATTTAGTAGGTGACGAATTGGTAGGGTCTGAAATCATTATTCGAGCGATCACCGCACCGATGAAGCAGATTGCGACAAATGCTGGCTTTGATGCTGGTGTTGTTGTAGACAAGATCGCCAATAGTAATATTGAAAACCTTGGATTCAATGCTGCGACAGGAGAGTATGTTGATATGTTTGAAGCAGGCATCATCGATCCGTTGAAAGTCGCAAGAATTGCACTACAAAATGCTACTTCGGTTGCTAGTCTATTGCTCACTACGGAAGCAACAGTTAGCGATATCAAAGAGGCTCCAAGCGCAGCCCCTGCAATGCCAGATATGAGTGGTATGGGCGGAATGGGTGGAATGGGCGGAATGATGTAAGAAAGGGGATAGCCTCTATCCCTGCTAGTTCTGTCGTATCAGTTCTTGAAACTCACATACGGGAGATGGCTTGTAGAAAATATAGCCTTGAGCATGATCGCAGCCAAGTTTTTGCAACATTGAATACTGCTCTTTGCTTTCGATCCCTTCGGCAATCACACCTATATTGAGAGCATGCCCAAGGACCACGATGGCCTTGACCGTCTCTTGGTGATTTACATCCGTATTAATATTCTTGAGTAGGGATCTATCTATTTTTAGAGTATGGATAGGTAGTCTTTGCAAGTTTTCGATAGAAGATCCACCTACACCAAAGTGATCAATTGAGAGATTTACCCCTATTTTTTTCAAAATCGAGAATTCAAGGTCTGTTTTGATACTGTCTTCTATAGCATCATTTTCTGACATATCAAGATTGAAAAACTTTGGATCTACTTTGTTGTCGATGAAGAGTTGTTCAAGTTTTTCTCCAAGCTGATAGGCTAAGAGTTCCCGAGCTGAAATATTGATAGAAATTTCAACATCTTTGAAATTCAATTCATTCCATTGCTTGTGTTGGGAAATCACTTGCTCAAGCACAAACTCTCCAATGCCCATAATCGACCCTGAAGCTTCTGCTAAGTGCATAAATTTGGCAGGAGTAATCAGACCCAACCGTGGATGGTTCCATCTGATCAATGCCTCAGCACCTGTAATATCCAAGGTTTTGAGGTCAATGATAGGCTGATAATAGACTTCGAATTCTCCGCTCTTCAGACCTCTTTTCATCTCTTCTATCATTATCTCTTCAGTAGCTTGAATATGGATTTGCTCTTTTTTAAAAATCTGAACCGTACCATCTTCTTTCTCTTTTGACTCTGCAAGAGCTTTAAGAGCATGATCGATTAGTTTACTGGCATTTCTGCCATGATCAGGGAACAATACAATACCCATTGAGGAAGTGAGATAAGTATCTTTGCTGTTGTGTTTGAAAAAACGAGAAATTTTCTTGGAAATTTCTTTTCCTTTGTTGAGTGCTGTATCTTCATCTTTGATATTATTGACAAGATAGAGGAAGGTATCACAGTCCAAGCGATAGATAAAAGTGTTATCTTCCACTAATTCTAAAAGAAATTCTGAAAACTTTTTTAAAAGATTATTGCTATATGCCAGACCATGAGCGACTTTCATTTTTTCAAAATCATTGATACCAAAAATAAATAATGCCAATTTCTTGGAATCTTTTTGTGCATGAATAACCATTCTGTTGATATCAGAGTTTGCTTTAAATTGGCTGGGAAGGCTGGTGAGAAAATCAATTCCTCCTAACATCTTTTGCTCTTCTATCTCCTTGAAATCACTGGCAGCATCCTGAAATATACAAATAACCGAATTTTTTAAATTCCATTTGGAGTGGTCAATGTAAATATTTACTTGGTGGACTATTTCTCCTACTGTCATGACTACTTTTTCAAGATGAATACTTCTCTTGATAATCTTGCCTTCTTTCTCAATGACATCAAGTAGTGCTAGTGGGTCTGAGTGTCCTATCTTGAGAAGGATCTTCTTTTCTGGAATCATATTTATATGAAAAGGTTCTAGCTGGAGAAGCTTTCGTGCAGAACGGTTGGCAGAATAGACTTCACAGCCTCCAGAGAAAACGATAATTGCATCTTCTTGATACTCATTTGCATTTTTAAAAAGTTTGATTTCGCCTTTTAGTCTATTTATCTCCTTGGAGTAGTATCTTCTCATCCAAAAAAATAAAGTCATCGAGGCTAGTACAGAAGTAATTCCCAATTCTGTGAGTAAATCCATTGTACTCTCCCTATTTTTGTTCTCTGATACTCTCTTTTTCGCGTATCAACTCTTGAAATTCAAATACTGGTATAGGTTTTGAAAAATAATACCCCTGTGCGATATCGCACCCAAACTCTTTGAGCATGTCATAAGTAGCCTTATCTTCGATTCCCTCTGCGGTAATTAAAAGATCAAAATTATGACCCAAATCAACCATAGCATGCACTATCTTTCGATGTTTTTCATTTTGTACCATATCAGTTACGAATGACTGGTCAACCTTGAGTGTGTCTAGTGAGAAGTCGTTGAGGTAGCCAAACGAAGAGTATCCTGTGCCAAAATCATCCAAGGCAAGCTTTATTCCTAGCTTGTTAAGTCTTTCAAACTCTTTTTTAGTTTTTTCAGGATTGCTCATAGCAATATTTTCTGTGATTTCAAATTTGACGAGTGCAGGGGAGACTTGATGTTTTTTGAGTGTCTGAATGATGAAGTCTACCAGATCCCCTGTTTCTATTTCACGCAATGTAAGATTGATAGAGACTTGTATTTTCTTGAATTTGAAGATTTCCCATTTTTTTTTGTTGACTGTTGGCTTAATAGTGAACAATTCAACCAATTTCAATAATAGAACAATTTTTTTAGCGGTTAGGAAAAAATTTTGCGGTG
>QMKU01000155.1 GCA_003646525.1 Campylobacterota bacterium | reverse complement strand
TCAGAAGAGGGTTTGTATTGTCTTAAAATAGATAGTTCTTACTTATTTCACATATTATTATTTAAATTGGTTAATTAGAACTTTTTTTGAAGTTTTTTGGATTTTTAAGGTAGCGACTGACCCCTCAACTGCCTCAACTGCAACTGCTCAACTGAAAATGACAGATATTAGAAGTTTTACGATAAAATAGTTTACTTTGCATATAAAGGGTAGTGATGACTGAGGCAGAGACTCGTGTAGCGTTGATAGATAAGCGACTGTTTGCTTCAGGTTGGGATGTTTCTGACTTGACGCAAGTGGTTGCGGAGTATACAGTCCACAGTATCTCACTACTCTCTGACTCTTCTTCTCCCTATCATACTACACAGTTTTCTGACTATGTTCTTTTGGGGCGTGATGGTAAGCCTCTAGCAGTGGTGGAAGCAAAACGAAGTTCCAAAGATGCGGAGATAGGACAAGAGCAAGCCAAGCAGTATGCTCTGCGTATAGCCGAGGAGGCGGATACTCCTCTACCTTTTTGTTTCTATACCAATGGAGTTGATATTTTCTTTTGGGATATTGGCAACCACCCACCACGCAAAATATATGCTTTTCCTACACTTGATGATCTGGAGCGATTGCGTCATATTCAGATATATCAGCAGCCCTTAAATAGCCAACTCATAGATACTGATATTGCAGGGCGTGATTATCAGATAGGAGCTATTCGTGCCGTGATGGAGGGGATAGAGAAAAAAAGGCGAAATTTTCTACTGGTTATGGCGACAGGTACGGGCAAGACTCGGACGACTATTGCTTTGGTAGATGCGTTGATGAAAGCAGGTATCGTCAAGAGAATACTCTTTTTGGTTGATCGTATTGCTCTGCTTGAACAAGCGATAGAGGCTTTCAAAGAGCATCTACCCAATGAGTCACTTTTTCCTAAATTTGGAGAGAAATCTTTCGTAAAAGATAGACGCATCTATGTCTCTACCTATCCCAGTATGCTCAATATCATCCGTGATGATATGCAGTCGCTCTCTTCTCACTTTTTTGATCTTATCGTAGTCGATGAGTCTCACCGCTCTATCTACAACACCTATGGGGAGATATTTGACTATTTTGATGCTATGCGTTTGGGGCTTACGGCTACACCGACTAATATCATTGACCATAATACCTTTGATCTTTTTGATTGTGAAGATGGACTGCCTACATTTGCTTTCTCCTACGAAGAGGCTCTGATACATGAGCCTCCCTATCTCAGTGATTTTCAAGTGATGAAGATAGAGACACTTTTTCAAGGTGATGGCATCAACAAGCGAACCATTACCCTAGAAGATCAAAAGCGTCTATTGCTAGAGGGTAAAGAGGTAGAAGAGATAAATTTTGAGGGTTCCGAGCTAGAGAAGAGAGTCATCAATAAAGGTACAAACAAGCTTATCATTCAGACTTTTATGGAGGAGTCTATCAAAGATAGTGACGGGGTACTTCCTGCAAAAAGTATCTTTTTTTGTATGACCAAAGCACATGCAAGACGCATAGAGGAGCTATTCAATGAACTCTATCCCGAATATGTAGGAGAGCTTGTCAAGGTAATGGTCTCAGATGATAGTCGTGTCTATGGCAAAGGTGGCTTGCTTGACCAGTTCAAAAACAGAAATATGCCAAGAGTGGCTATCTCTGTAGGGATGCTAGATACAGGAGTCGATATACGAGAACTCAGCAACTTAGTATTTGCAAAGCCTATCTACTCCTATACACGATTTTGGCAGATGATAGGACGCGGTACACGACTACTAGAGCCTACCAACATCAAGCCATGGTGTACCAAAAAAGAGCATTTTCTCATCATGGATTGTTGGGATAACTTTGAGTACTTCAATCTCAAACCTAAAGGCAAAGAGCAGAAAGAGACAACACCACTACCAGTAAAACGCTGTGAAATACGCATCAATAAGATAGAAGAGGCACTCAAGACGGCTCCTGATATCGCACAAAAAGAGATAGCTAAACTCATATCTGAGTGTGCTTCACTGCCACTAGGCTCTATTGTCATCAAAGATGCAAAAAGTGAACTTGATAGATTGACCGATGAGTTTTGGAAGAGTCTGGATGAGGAGAAAATCTACTTTTTGCATGCCAAGATAGAACCTCTCTTTAAAACCCTAGTGGGTGTGGATTTTAAGGCGATGCGTTTTGAGAAAGATATGCTAGAAGCTTCTCTCTCCAAACTCCAAGGAGACCAAGAAGTTTATCAAAAGCAGAATCAAAATATCATGCAACAAGTAGCAGAGCTTCCGCTGACTATCAACATCGTAGCCAACCACCAAGAGGTCATCTCTGAAGTACTAAAGCCTAGCTTTTGGGATAGTGCTACTGATATACAGCTCGATGGGGTGTGTGAGGAGTTGGCTCATCTGATGCAGTATAGAGAGCTAGGGAGTGCAGGAGACGAACAGACTCACCTCAACCTAGAAGACAAGATAAAATCCAAAGAGTTTGTAGAGTTTGGTGCGTCCAACGAGTCAGTCAGTATCAGCAAATACAAAGAGATGGTAGAGCAAAAAATAGCCCAACTCCTAGAGCAAAACCCCATACTCCAGAAGCTCAAAGAGGGCAAAGAGGTCAGTGATGATGAGGCGAAAGCCCTAGCCGATCTACTCCAAGACGAGTCTCCCAATATCACCATAGATCTACTGCGTCGTGTCTATCAAAACAAAAAAGCTCCGTTTTTGAAGTTCATGCGTCATATCTTGGGCTTGGAGATGCTTCAAAACTTCCCTGATACAGTGAGTGCTTCCATCGATCACTTTATCTCAGAGCATACGACACTGACCTCCAAGCAGTTAGAATTTTTGGAACTGTTGCGGAAATTTATCATCAACAAGGGAACGATCAAAAAGAGAGATCTTGTCTCTATGCCTTTTACGACTATCGACTCAAAAGGTATTTTAGGCATATTCTCATCCAAAGAGATAGATGAGATATTTAAATTATCCAAGGAGCTTGTAGCCTAAGTATAAGTATTATAGAATACTTAAATTGATAAGGGAAATTCCGAAGTTTCTCAATTATTACCGAAGTTCAAAAGGAAATAGAGCGTGCTTACACCTAAAAAAAGAGTAAAACTTGAAGAGATTAAGCGACTATTTGAAGCCAAAGAGCGACTCACCACTAAAGAGCTGAAAGCCTATACTAATCTAACAGAACGAACCCTGAGAAACTATTTGGCAACACTTCTTGAGGAGCGTCTCATCCTCTCTTTTGGAGAGACAAATAGACGCTACTATCAGCGTAATTATGCTATAGATGAAAAACCTATTGTTATCGCTGTTTTAGAAAATAGCAGACAAGTAGGTACACTCTCTTTTACCTATGCCAAGGGGTATATTTTTTCTTATAGTGCAGAGTATGCTGGGGAGCGATTGTTTTCGCTTCAAGAGCCTGTCAATCACTCCTATGCCCTTTTTACACTTTTTGAAAACTTGATTCCTGAGAGTACTCGGCGTGAAAAACTATTACTCAAAGATGGTAAGATACTCAATCCCTTGGAGCTTCTTTTGGAGCTTGATAATACACATGGCAATCTGGACTTTGTGACATTAACTTCCCTCTCTACCATAGAGAGAGAGGTGAGGAAAAAGAGTGATGACAAAATCCCAACTTGGAAGAGCCTAAAAACTATTATTTTGGAAAAAAATAGTTTTGTAACGCTACTTGATTATGAAGTAGATATTCCTTCAGAGATACTCAAAGGTGCATCACAAAGTAGGGAACTCTACTCTTCACTGAGTGGTTATCAGCATAAGATAGATGTCAATATAGATAAAACCAATAAAAAAGTCTATCGTGTCAACAAGGTATCAGGAGCGTTAGCACACTACCTACTCAAGCCTTATGCTTCGGACAGTCGCATCAAGAATACACCATATTTGGCACTCAATGAACATCTTTTTCTTACATTTGCCAAAAATGAACTCAAACTTGATGTACCTTTTTCGGCTGTTTTGTTGGGGGAGAATCGCGATTTTTATTTTCTCACAAAGAGATATGATAGGTACAGAGGATACAAATACAATCAATACGATTTTGCTCAACAGCTAGAGATAGAGAGTGAAGATAAGTATGATATCAGCATCATCTCTATTTTAGAGAAGTTTAATACTATTGTGCATGATAAAAAGAGCAAAGAGGATGTTTTTCGTTTTATGATTTACGCTTCATTGATAAAACATGGAGACCTGCATGCCAAAAATATTGGTCTGATTGAGACAGGAGATGATAAGTGGGAGCTTGCACCTCTCTATGATATTATCAGTACTTATGTCTATGAGGGCAAAGGGAGTGATGACTTTGGTATCGGGTTTGCTCATTCAAATCCAAAAAAAAGAAAACTTAGATTCAAAGAGTATCTTCAAATGGGTGGAGTGCTAGAGTTGACCCCCTCAAAAACAAAAATTCTTCTGAGAGATACCATCAAACGGTTTCAAGTCTATTTCCCCAAATATATTGAGGCTACAGAAGCTTTCGAGAAGCAACTGGCTTATCCTCACTATTTGAGTAAAAAACTACACTCTTTGTATAATGAAAAGAATATTGAGTTTGATAAGCTAGGTCTGTTGGGTGAAGTGGGGCTAGAGAGAGAATGTATTGCCCAATATCAAAGCTAAAGAGCTATAATAGCTAAAAATCATAGAGTGGATGTGAAAACCGATGTTAAATAACCC
>QMKU01000154.1 GCA_003646525.1 Campylobacterota bacterium | reverse complement strand
CCCATAAAACAAAAATACATTTGCATAAATATAATTTATAAAATGATGGTATGTTGTCTCGTATCTATCAATTGTCGAGGAGAGGGCACCCCGACCTACGGGGCTCTTCTACTTATTATCTCTATTGAATTCAATATAGACTCTTGTCATTGCTATGAAGAATGAGGTAATTGCTGGACCTAAGATCATTCCCCATATTCCATAGCTACTGATCCCTGCCAAAATAGCAAAGAAGATCACCATTTCATTGATCTCTATGTTGCTCTTGAGGAGATCCTCTTTGATCACTTTGATGATCACTGGCTTTACGAAAGTATCTGCAACAATCGATATCATAACCACAGAATAGATGGCTATTATCCATGCCGTCTGTGCACTGATCTGACTCCAGCTATAGATCGCTGTAGGCACCCAAACCAACGCACCTCCTATGATGGGTATCAAAGAGGCAAAACCATAGGTAAAACCCAGAAGTAGCCCGTTGAAGCCAAAGCTACCTACAAATATTCCAAAAAGCAAACCTTCGAGTGTCGCTGTGGCAATCGTCGAATAAAACACCACTTCCATAGTCGAAGAGATCTCATGGATCATTTTGGTGCTTTTGATTCTGGAAATTGGCATCAGTTGGCGTATAAGCTCAAAAAGACGATCTCCGTAGAGATTGATCACAAAATAAAATAGGATCACTAGGAGCATGTTTTTCATAAAACCAATCCCAGCACTCCCAACTGAAGTAATATATTTGGCCGAATCCTTGAAAAACAAAAGTATCTTCTCTTCACTGAAATATTTATCTAACCACCCTTCAGTATAGGGAATATTTCTGAGAAAATCTTCCACAGAGTGAATGGTCTTTTTGAGCATCTTCATATCAATGTGGGTAAGATACTCTATCCCTGCTGTCGTAATATATATGATAGGGATAAAAATAATCAGAATCAGAGCAATTGTCATAATTAGGGCAGCCAGTTTCCTTGAATGAAGCCTTTTTGTTACTTTTTTTGTGAGATTATAGGTCGCCATTGTCAGGAGCATCGCTACAACCATAGAGAGCAAAAAGGGCTCGTAGATACTATAGGCTCCCATCAGTGCCAAGGCAAATAAAATCATGATGACGATATTTGTCTTATTCAAATAATCCTTCCTTGTTCGGCATTGTTAGCCTAAAATGCTCATAACTCTTCTGGGTAGCTATGCGTCCTCTAGCTGTACGCTCGATATAACCATTGGCGAGAAGATAAGGCTCCAATACATCTTCGATCGTCCCCTCATCTTCACTCAAGGCAGCACCAATCGTACTCAAACCCATCGGCTTGCCTTTGGCACTGACCAAAAACTCCAACAGTTGAATGTCCTGTTCATCAAAACCCAAATGATTAACACCCAATTCATCAAGTGCATATTTAGTCGTTTTGAGTTTGATCTCCATCTCATCTGCCACCTCTGCAAAATCCCTCACTCTACGAAGTAGTCTCAATGCAACTCTAGGAGTTCCTCGACTTCTCCCAGCGATCTCTTTTGAGGCACTCTCTTGTGTCGGCTTATCTAGCTTGTGAGAAGCTTTTTCGACGATTGTTCCCAACTCCGATGGAGTATAAAATTGCATCCGAAAATGCATCCCAAAACGCTCTCTCAGAGGGCTAGAAAGCATCCCTGCTCGTGTCGTTGCGCCAATCAGTGTAAAGCGAGGCAGATCGATCCGTACAGTCTGCGCTGCTGGTCCACTTCCGATGATAATATCAAGACGGAAATCCTCCATCGCCGGGTAGAGAATCTCTTCTATCGCTGGACTCATGCGGTGAATCTCATCGATAAAGAGAATATCACCCTCTTCGATATTGGTCAGCAGTGCAGCCAAATCACCTGCTTTTTCGATCATAGGTGCTGCTGTGGTTTTGATATTGGCATCCATTTCAGATGCAATGATATTGGCAAGTGTCGTTTTCCCCAGTCCTGGAGGTCCGAAGAAGAGGACATGATCGAGTGCTTCTTTGCGTCTCTTGCTCGCTTCTATAAAAACTTTGAGATTTTTCTTGATCTTCACTTGCCCGATATAGTCATCCCAATTCCCTGGACGAAGAGTAACCTCATACGAGACCTCTTCCTCGAAACGCTCTATCTCGACCACTCTCTCCATAGATTATTGCACCACTATTTTATTGATCACTTTGCGTACACCCTGAGTATTCTCAGCTACGCGTCCAGCCAGAGTTTTTTGTGCCTCACTTTGAACAAAACCACTCAAAAGAACATTACTATCAAGCGTCTGAATCGTCAAGTTCAGTTTTTCCAATCCGACAGTATCTGCTAGTCGTGCCTTGACACTAGCAGTAATAATAGAACTGTCCATAAATTGCTTTGGTGTCTCACTTGAGGAGATAATGGCACAACCACTCATCCATAATCCTCCTGCTATCCCTATAGCAATTATCAATCTCTTCACTTCAATCCTCCTCTGTTTTAATAAGTATATTCTTTATCAGGAAATTTGCCTGATTTTACTTCTGAAGCATAATTTTGTACTGCCTCTTTCACTAATGAACCACCATCAAGATACTGTTTGACAAATTTTGGCATAAATTCATCAAAAAATCCCAACATATCACTCCAGACTAAAACCTGTCCATCACATGCGACTCCTGCACCTATCCCTATCGTCGGGATAGAGACAGCTGAAGTTACCGCCTCTGCCACATCTGGCTTGACACCTTCGATGATGATCGCAACGGCACCAGCCTCCTCTAAGAGCAGTGCATTTTCGATGATCTCTTGCTTCTCGGCTTCACTCTTGCCTTTGATTGAGTATCCCCCTTCGCTGCGCACACTTTGTGGCTTGAGTCCAATATGCCCGAAGACAGCGATCGCATTCTCACTGAGATAACGGATAATCTCAGATTTTTCCCTACCACCCTCAAGCTTGATCGCATCCACACCCGTCTCCTGATAGGCACGAACAGCATTTTTCAGTGCGGTCTCCTTGTCAGGATAAGTACCAAAAGGCATATCAAACAGGACAAAACTTTTTTCTGCCTTACTACAAACTGCCTGAGCATGATAAATCATTTGATCTATCGTCGCCGAAATCGTATCCTCTCGACCAGAAAAACTCATATTGAGACTATCCCCTACCAATATCATATCAACATACGGATCAAAAATAGAAGTAAAGAGGGCATCGTATGCCGTGATCATGACGATCTTCTCTTTACCTTTCATTTTTTGAAGTTGTTTCAATGTTATTCTATGACCCATTATTATCACCTCGCACATACTCTTAATTTATCTTTTGTATAATATCACAAAAATTGTTTGGGATACCCCAATCTGTAAGCAGAAAAGGGTCCAAAATATTATTTATGAAGTGAGAATTTTTGAAAAATCTTGTTGCCTATATCACTACCGGTTATCCAGATCTGGATTTTACTGTTGATCTTGCCTTGTCTTTGGCCCAATCAGGTGTCGATACTCTGGAATTGGGAATGCCTTTTTCTGATCCTGTCGCAGATGGTCCTGTGATCGAAAAAGCGAGTCTATACTCTCTACAGAATGGTTTTAAAGTAGAGCATCTATTTGCTGCCTCACGGCAGATTGCTCCCCATATCGACACACTTTGGATGGGGTATTTCAATCCTTTTTACCACAAAGGCTTCGACCTCTTCATAGATGAAGCGACAAAAAGTGGTGTCAACGGCTTCATCATCCCTGATCTCCCTCTCGAAGAAGCACGACCCTACAAGAAGATGATGCAAGAACAAAATCTTGCCCTTATCGATTTTGTCGCTCCTACTGACAGCAACGAACGCATCTCCGAGCTAGTCAGTGATGCAGATAAATTTATTTATCTCGTTGCTTATGCTGGTATCACTGGTGCTGGCAAATCGGAATCCTTAGAACATATCATCGATAATATCCGAAAAGTCACCCAAACTCCTATCTATGTTGGATTTGGCGTAGACCAAAACAGTGCCAAAGAGAAGGCTCAAGGAGTCGATGGTGTGATCGTCGGTTCTGCATTTGTGAAGATACTATTGGACAAATCGCTTAAGCATACGAAAAAAATAGAAAATATTAGCCAATTAGCCAAAGAGATAAAAGAAAAAATTAATGAATGATCTTTTTGGGGTAGAGGAGTTTTAGTGTTTAAATATTTAATAATTATGTTTTTTACTATTTGTGCTGTTTTTGCTCAAAATCAGGACGATACTATAGAGTTGACAGCGATTCAAAAAGCTTGGCTTGTTGCAAATCCTAAAATAACTATGGTAGTTCCTAAAAACTTCCCCCGTTCATACCTGAACAAAGATGGAAAGCTTGAGGGCATGGATATAGATTATTTTAATTTAATTGAAAAAAAACTTGGGATTAAATTTGATAAAACGATATTAGAATGGCATAGTGCATTAAAGCGTGCCATGAATCATGAAGTAGATCTTATCATAAATGCAGGTAAATTAAAATATCGAGAACCCTATCTTAACTTCTCTAAAATTTATTTTGCAATACCTCAAGCAATTGTGACACATGAAAATGAACCAGAAATTTCAGATATAAATGACCTTTGTGGAAAAAAGATTGCTCTACACAGAGAATCATCAAGAGCTAAATTCCTACAAAAAAACTATCCCTGCATTAAACTACTTAAAGTCACATCTAAAAAAGATATATTATATTCTGTTGTTATGAATAAAGCTTATGCTGGATTTGATAATTTTGATTCT
>QMKU01000153.1 GCA_003646525.1 Campylobacterota bacterium | reverse complement strand
CGTAAAGACATCCAAGCCAGTTAATTATTTCCTCACGACAGGCGCAAGACCGATCGCTGACACCTCCATGTATATGCTTGTCAAAGGTGCGCTAGTTAAGGGCTCGGATAGGATCATCACAACAATAGAGGATGGTGATGCTGTAGGCGATGAAATATTCAATAATGCACTCTTCGCTGCTGCTACTGATCGCTATTATGCTTCAGTACTTTATGATTTGAAAAAAGGTTTAAATGTAACTGTTGCGAGTGATAAGGGTGAAGATCCTTTGATTTTCGTCAAAGGTAGCAGTGACAGTACAATGCAAGGCTATATCGGACCAAAAGAGTATAGCATACTCAAGTCACTTAGCCCAGAATTGACAGATGTTATTGAATATGGATGGTTTACCTTTCTTTCAAAACCTTTCTTTGCTGTTATCGTCTGGATACATGGCTTTGTCGGAAATTGGGGATGGGCGATCATACTCTTTACCCTGCTAGTCAAGATCATTCTCTTCCCTCTCTCTTACAAAGGAATGATGTCGATGCAAAAGCTCAAAGACTTGGCACCGAAGATGAAAGAGCTCAAAGCAAAGTATGGGAAAGATTCGCAGAAGATGAATGCGAAGATGATGGAGATGTACAAAAAGAATGGAGCCAACCCGATGGGCGGATGTTTGCCGATGTTGTTACAGATACCAGTGTTTTTTGCACTCTATCGGGTTCTTCTCAATGCGGATGAGTTGCAGGGTGCACCTTGGGTTCTATGGATAGAGGATCTCTCAAGAATGGATCCCTACTATGTACTCCCTCTTTTGATGGGTGCATCTATGTATTTTCAGCAAAAAATTACACCAAGCAATATTACAGATCCTCTTCAGGAGAAGATTTTTAAATTTTTCCCTGTGATAATGACAGTTTTCTTTATCACTTTCCCATCTGGACTTGTATTGTATTGGTTGACGAACAATATACTCTCTATTGGGCAGCAGTACTACATTAATGGGGCTTATGAGAAGCATAAGGCAGCGGCAATAGCAGAACACGACAAGAGTAAAAAAGAACACTAATGAAGAAGATCGAAGCACCAACACTACACGACAAGAGTAAAAAGGAACACTAATGAAGAAGATCGAAGCACCAACACTTGCTGATGCCTATGAAAAAGCTGCACTTGAATTGAACTGCTCTATCACAGAGTTACAGTATGAAGTGATCCAGCACCCCACAAGTGGTGTGATGGGTTTATTTAAAAAAAATGCTATTATCGTTGCTGACTGTAAGCGTGCTCCAGCAAAAAGTGAAAATCAGGTAGCAGATGCGAGCGTGGAGGAGATCATTCAGACGATTGTTGCTGAAGAGATCATCGAAGAGGTACTTGAGGTATCAAAGCCCGAAATTCCTAAAGAGCCTTTAGCAAAAACTTTGAAAAGAGAGATTGTTAAAACAGAAAAAATAGTTAAAAGAGAAGAGCCTGTAGTAAAACGAAATATTCCGCAAAAGAGTATCTCGGTCAGGGAAAAGAATAGACTTGATGAAGCGATAACACAGCAAGATGATGTAGTTCTCGATAGTTTTTTTGAAACCAAGGAGATGACTAAAGAGACGGTCAGAGAGACGGCTACAGTTACAGAAGAGAGACCAGAGAATAACAATCTGGAATTGGCAGAGAAGATAGAGGCAGAGTTGTCTCACCTTCTCTCCTGTATCTGTTTTGAGATTGATACGGTTGAGGTAGATGTCGTAGGCAATACGGCACTGATCTTTATTGACGGAGATGATGCTGCTCTATTGATTGGAAAAGAGGGATATCGCTACAATGCTCTCTCTTATATGCTTTTTAATTGGTTACATACCAAATATGATCTCTATGTTAAGTTGGAGATAGCACAGTTTTTGACATCACAGCAGGATATGATCCATAATTATATCAAGCCGGTCATTGAATTTGTCAATCTTAATGGAAAAGGAAAAACAAGACCTCTCGATGGTATTTTGGTTCAAATAGCATTAGAACAACTCAGAGAGGAATTCCCTAACAAATATGTGGCAGTCAAGACAGGCAGAGATGGTCGTAAATTTGTGATTATCAATGAGTTTAACAGCAGAAGAGATGCATGACACTATTGTTGCTATAGCTACTGCGCATGGCGTTTCATCGATCTCTATCATTCGACTTAGCGGTCAGAATGCATTAGAGATCGCCCAAAAAATTTCTTTCTCCAAAACTTTCTCCAACGGCATTATTCCTCCAAGAGAAGCGATCTTGACCTCTCTTTATAATGCAACAAATGATTTAATCGACCAGGCGATCATGATCTATTTCGCTGCACCCAAAAGCTTTACTGGCGAAGATATCGTAGAATTCCAATGTCATGGTGGTATGGTTGTGGCACAAGAAGTTTTGGATACTGCTACAGTTTACGGTGCTAGGTTGGCTGAACCAGGAGAGTTTTCCAAGAGAGCTTTTCTCAATGGGAAGATCGATTTGACCAAAGCAGAAGCAACTGCCAAGTTGATCGAAGCAAAAAGTGTTGATGCAGCAAAAATACTTGCGAGACAGCTCAAGGGTGAATTGAAAGATTTTGTTGATGAGAGTCGCGAGTCATTGCTGAGGGCGTTGGCTTACTCTGAAGTGATGATAGATTATGCAGAAGAGGATATTGCAGTTGATATCGTTGATACGATGGTAGCTCAACTTTCGCAACTACAAAAGCAGCTCAGAAGGATCGTAGAGGTAAGTCACCGACGAAGAGGTTTGATCGAAGGATTTAGGGTAGCAATTATCGGCAAACCCAATGTGGGTAAAAGTTCTCTGCTAAATGCCTTATTATCCTATGAGCGAGCTATTGTTAGTGATATTGCTGGAACGACACGGGATACTATCGAAGAGCAGATGCGTATCGGGTCACATATTATCAGATTGGTTGATACGGCAGGGATCAGAGAGGCTCGTGATAGTATCGAAAAGATCGGAATCGAACGATCGATGCACTCACTTAATGATGCGGATATTGTGATTGTACTTTTTGACGGGAGTCAACTTTTTGACGAGGATGATCAGCAGATTATTTCTCTGATTGAACAGACAAGAGATAAGCACCTGATCGTTGCTATCAACAAGAGTGATTTGACGATTCGATTTGAGAGTCAGTTGTTGGCTGATTTTGATCCTATTTTTGTGAGTGCCAAGAAAGGGTTTGAGCGTTTGACTGATCGTTTGAGAGAGATACTCGATGGTGTGGGAGAGGGTGATGAGCTGATGCTGATCTCGGCACGACAGATAGAGGCAGTTGAGCAAGCAGCAACTGCGATAGAAGATGCCCAAACACCACTACAAAATGGTGAACTTGAATTTTTTTCCTACTATCTTCAGGATGCAGTGAAAGCTATCTCTTCGATCTCAAAACCTTATGATAGTGAAGAGATATTAGATAAGATGTTTGGAGAGTTTTGTTTGGGTAAATAGGCTCTAGGAAGTTCTAGGAATTGTTTTAGGAGATTTTTAAATATTTTACAATTCCTTAAATCTAAATTTAACAAGCTATAATGTGATAATATAATTTAAAGGTAATGCATGCTCAAGTCTCTCTATACTATTTTTTTGTTCTCTTCGATCCTCTTATTTCTGACTGGATGTGTCGGACAGCCAAAAGTTAGCTATCCTAAAACAAAAATAAAAGAAAACAACCTTAATGTACTCTGGGCTGAAAATAAAAATGTCTATGCAGATGAAAATGATAATGTAGATGTTTCGGATCTTAGCAAAGATGTCACAACTACTGATACGGCACAAAATGCTCCACAAATAATAGAGCGTGTCGCATTTCCAACAGGAGAGTACAATGCTCTCGTTCGCACTGGCAAAGGAACGATTCAGGGACAAATATATCTCCAAGATACTTATGGAAAAAAGATATACGGTGCCAAAACCAGACTCTATCTCAACCCTGTCACAAGCTACTCTCGTCAGTGGTATGAGCAGAGTTATACCAATGGACGCAAGATGCAAAAAGCTGACTCCAGACTCTATAATTATTTGAAATTTACTGCATCTGATGATACAGGTGCTTTTGCCTTTTATGGCGTACCATCAGGCAGATACTATCTCATCGGCACAGTAGTCTGCGGTGCGGAGTGTGGCTACGCTAGTAGCAAGAATGTTCGCATTGCTACTGAGGTCTTTATCCAAGGCAATCAAATCCTAGATAGAGATTTGAATAGAGGTATCTAATCTAGATAGTTTTCTCGTTCCCATCGCTCCTATCAAATATGGTCATAAGCTTGATTCTAGTGAAGTTAGGGAGGTGAAGCAAATGCTTTACACTGATGGGATTGCGGCAGCGAAGAATTTGATAAGGGAGTATAATCCACCTGTTGATCCTAGTCCATATGTTCCACCGAATGATGATGGTGGGGGTGATAATGGAGGTGAAAATGAAGGTGGAGGTCCAATTTAAAATCATATTTTCTAAGAAAAAGAAAAAAGAGTCAAAAATAAATAATTTTTGACTCTTTTTGGGTTTGAAATCTAAATTATAACTCATTTTGATATTTAATTTAGTTTTTATTGTAGTATTTTATTTTAAAAATAACAAACTTACTTACTTACTCACCTTCACAAACTCAACCCCATCTTTTGACCCAATCCATAGATAACTTCTAAGTTTAGGGATTGATTTGATTTTATCAAGTTCTAAATACCCCTGTACCTGTTTTGTCCCCTCTCGTTTAATAGCATCATAATTATCTCTG
>QMKU01000152.1 GCA_003646525.1 Campylobacterota bacterium | reverse complement strand
CTTGCTTTGCTACTCCCACTTCTACTCAACGCATCACATTTCATCCAAAATGACTTAATTAACACAAAAGCTTCGAAAATTATCGAAGATATTGGTGATGAATTATCCTCAAAAACAGGAATCAATGCCTATGTGATAGCAACGAATGAACACTTCCCTGAAGGTTTTAATTTGGTGGCATACAGTAAGAAGTTTGAGAGTAATATGAGCAAGCCCTATGTGATATTGATCTTTGCACCCAATGCTCTGATCACAGCAAAATCAGAAGAAAAAGGCAGAGTGGGATTGATCACATCGTCAGTGGAATTGAAATCTCTATATGACAGTGGAGATGTCAAAGATGCTACAATAGATGTCGTAGCAGCAAAAGATAAAAATAGCAAGCAGGATAAGTATAATATTGGAGTAGTCCAGGGTTATTCAGAATGGGCTGATCAAATTGCAGATGCAAAAGGGGTAGAGATGACAAAAACTATCCGCAATGAGACGCGAACGATTATATTTGTCTTGCAAGTTCTTGTTATTTTTGGCAGTATGCTGGTTTTATGGATCTTTTTAATTCGACCAATTTATATGAGGATAAAACATGCCAAAAAATAGAGAGAAAACCTATTGGCCACATATGATCGTCGGCTTTTTGATGCTAGCAGTCACTCTGGGTTATTGGACGATCAGAGCGGCATCCTCCATGCCAGTACAAGAGACCAATGATTATATGATGAAGTATCAAGAGTCTGATATGAATATCAATGAGATACGGGAGAAAAAGAGAGCATTTGACAATGACTATATCATAGATTTAAAGGATATAGAGACGATGGTGATGATAGACAATATCCACAGCAACCGTCCACAGTCTGATCCTGTCAAATTGACTATGGGTTCCAACCGTTTTTCGTATACAGTAGCGGACAAGTCAGGCAAGATCGTAGAAGATGCCAATGTAAGCTTCCTGTTGACACGACCACATACGACAGTTGATGATAAGATGATAGAGGTCATATCGTTGCAGGGGGATCGGTATGTGACACCAGAGATCAATATCTCTAAACCAGGAAGATATACACTAAAATTGCGTGCAAATATTGATGGCAAAATCGGTTATTTCCAAAAAGCAGCATATCTTCAGCCAGTAAAGAATTAATGCAAGGGTGCCTCTTTCTGAAAATAGAGATTTCTTCATTTTTCAGCTTGAAGGTAAAAAACAACCACAACACCTATTGTCACAGTAATGTATATAGGGTTAAAATAATGCGCCACTGTCCTCGTCAACCATAGGTGTAGGTGGTTTGGCTTTCGGATGTAGCGGATCATCTTCTTCTATCTGAATCATTGCATCTTTTTCTACCTCCGCACGATCAGTCACTTTAATTTCAGTACTATATGTGCGTACTTTTGGGTGGAGCACAATCACTTCCCTCTCATTTAAAAAATCACTATCGATATCACTCTCCCTCGAATCTTTATCCTCTGTCGTTACCTCATCAAAAAATGAATCATCAGGGGTGATATCACGAGAAACAGACTTGCCTGTCTCTCCAAATAGTCCAAGTATCTCATCCTTCTCATTTTGGGAAGAAGTTTGCATTTTATCTTCTCTGGATGATTCTTGATTTTTCTCTTTGTCAGGATCGACATCATCTTCTGGTATCATATATTTTCCTTCTTCCTTCATCCGATCTTGTCTTCTTTTCTCCTCCTCTTCTATCGAAGAGGCTGTCTTTGGAAGTGGAGATATCTCTGTATAAAGCTCCAGTTTTTTATCCACCAAACCCTTGAAAACCCCTTTTGGTTTCTTGAATACCCTCTGAGTTTTTGGATAAATCTCTAGTAACTTTTTGTAGTAATAGGCAAAAGCAGGTGCTGCTAGTGACCCTCCTGTCGCCTTGGGTCCGATATGACCGTTGTTGTCACGCCCAAACCAAACTATCGTTTCGATCGTTGGGGAGTAGCCACAAAACCAAGCATCCATATTGTCATTGGTTGTGCCCGTTTTCCCTGCCAACTCTATCCCCTTGACTTGAGCTTTTTTCCCTGTACCTCGTTTGACTACATCTTTGAGCATATCTGTCATCAGATATGCTTGCTGTGGTTCCGTAAAATCGACGATCTCCTTGGGACGAGTTTCATAAATAATGGCACCCTCTCTTGAGATGATCTTGCTGACTAGACGAGGCTCTATCATATGACCATAATTAGCAAAAACAGAAAATATCTGTGCCATTTTGAGAGGACTCAAGCCTAAATTACCCAATGCGATCGACATATCTCTAGGAATATGCGGTACATCGAGAAGTGCTAGTCGCTTTCGTATCGTGCTCACACCCAAATCAAAAACCAGATTGACCGTTGCGAGATTACGCGAATGCACCAATGCTTCTCTAAGTCGGATAAAACCTTTGAAATCGCCCTCATAGTTTTGAGGTGACCAGATCACCCGTTTACCATCTTTGTAGTATTGAAATGTTCTGGCAAGATCAGTTAGTTTACTCGCTGGATTGTAGCCCATATCTAGCGCAGTTTGGAAAACAAAAGGTTTGAAGGCTGAGCCAGGCTGTCGTTGGATCTGTGTCACACGATTAAATGCACTCTTCTTGTAGTCAACACCACCAATCAAGGCTAGAATATCTCCTGTTTTACTCTCTACTGAAACCAAACTGGCATTTAGTGCAGATATTTTGGTCCCTTTTTTGTAGCGCTTCAATGCCTTCTTGTAGGCAAAAGAGAGAGCCTCTCTTCCAATTTTCTGCTGCTTCATATCCACCGTAGTATAGATCTGATATCCACCTGTTCGGATATCACCCAGCTTTCCTTTGAATCGTCGTAAAACTTCATCGACAACATAAGGGGCAACATTTTGTGTCAATGTAGTATTGTATACTTTAGGTGTCTCTTTGACCGCCTTGATATACTCCTCTTCTGTAATCCAACCAATGCTTCTCATACGATATAGCACACTGTTGGCACGAACCAATGAACGCTTGTAGTGTTTTGCAGGATTGAGGTAACTTGGGGCATTGGGTAGACCTACTAGGATCGCAGACTCTTTGAGTGTCAAATCGTGCAAACTCTTATGGAAAAAGCCCATTGCGGCTGTCTTTACACCATAGAAACCATTCCCAAAAAATATTTCATTGAGATATCGTTCGAGGATCTCCTCCTTGGTCAACGCAAGTTCTATCTTGAGTGCCAAAATTGCCTCTTTGAGCTTTCGTGCAAGTTTTTTCTCATTGCTGAGGAGTTTATTTTTGATCAATTGTTGAGTCAGGGTACTGCCCCCCTCAACAAATTTTCTCGCCTTTATATCTGTGACAATGGCACGGATAATCGCATCAGGATTAATTCCAGGATGCTCAAAAAATCGTGTATCTTCTACCGCAACTAGTGCTTCGACCAAATAGCCGGGAAGCTCATCATATCGCGCATAAAGTCGATGCTGCTTTTTAAAGATATAAGCCAATTGTTGACCATTCCGGTCTAAAATCACACTTGAAATTTCAGGCTTGTAGTTGATCAGCTTATCGGCATCAAGCTTGATCTCTTCATAGGCATAGACAAAAGCTGCCGTCAATGCAACAACAAAGATTATCACAAGTATAATAGAACCTTTGATTATTCTACTTATCACGCTCTAAACTCCCTATTGGCAAAACTTGCCTCGATTAGTGCTCTTGTATAAGACTCTTTTGGATCTGCTACGATCTTCTGAGCCTCTCCTTTTTCGACAGCTATCCCCTCTTTGAGAACCAATATATCTTGACATAGCTTCTCGGCTATCTTGATATCATGCGTCACAAAGAGCATCAAAAACTCAAACTCTTCTTGTAATTGTAGCAAGATTTTGACCATTTCTTCCCGTAGTGTCGGATCAAGTGCTGTTGTCGGCTCATCTAGTAGTAATAACTTTGGACGAGAACCTAGTGCCATCGCTATCACGACTCGCTGTAGCTGCCCACCACTCAGCTCACTAGGGAAGCGATCGATCAGTCTGCGCTCCAAGCCCAAAAAATCAAAAAGCTCACCTGCACCCTCTAGTGGATTGAGCCACTGATCTCTGATCCGTGTCATCGGAGAGAGTGCCGTAAACGCATTCTGGGGAACAAACGAGAGTGTCTCGCCGGGGATCAGGTCAAACTCATTTTCGATCTCCATAGTTGATTTGAGATTGGAGGGCAAGAGCCCCAACAGTGCCTTGAGCGTCAACGATTTGCCACTGCCACTCTCCCCGACTAATGCCAGAGAATATCTGATTTTGAAAGAGATATCTACCAATCTCTTCTCCTCGGAGTCGATCAAGAGTTTACGACAAATCATTGAACTTCCCCTGTCAGTATCTCTAATACTTTTCTCAAAGATCTCTTAGGTACTCCCAAGCGCGGAATCAAACGAATGATCGGCTGATTCACTGTCGGCTGACGAATGGCACCGACCAAGAATCCCTCTGCGATTAGCTCTTTTTGGCACCGTATCACTTCATCATTGCTAGCATATTTCAATGCGACGATCAAAGAATCACTTTTGATGCCACTAGTCAATTCGATCATCCTCTGTCGCGCAACTATTTGAGAGTGATATTTCTTGGCATGTTTCGAGATATGCTTCACGCTGACCCATGCCAATGCCGTATCGAAAACAGAAGGTGCTGTCGAATAGATGATCGGCTTGGCTCTATTTTCTAGAAAAGAGATGATCTCTCTACTTGCAAGGATATAGGCTCCATAACTTCCATAAGCCTTGCCTAGTGTTCCCATCTTGATATGATTGGGTT
>QMKU01000151.1 GCA_003646525.1 Campylobacterota bacterium | reverse complement strand
TGAAGCGAAAGAATATTTAATTAGTGCGGGATATAGTGATGGTATTTAGAGACTACCAAAAGCAAGACTTTAACAAATTAGTTAAAGCAATCAACGCAGGAAATAATCATGTTCTATTTTCTGCCTGTACGAGCTGGGGGAAGTCAAGCCTTATATACAATGTAGTGAAGCACGCCATGGGTAACAATAGACGAACCCTTATTATAGCACCACGCCGGAAGTTGGTTAAACAGCTGTCGGAGACGCTTAAAGAGTTAGGTGACGTTTCCGTAAATATGGGGATGGATACTATCTATTATAGGGATAGTTTAATTCAAGTAGCAAGTTTACAAACTATAACTGCACGACTGAAAAAAGATCCTGACTATCTTGAGAAGATAGATAATATTTTAATTGATGAAGTGCATATAGGAATGAACCAAAAGGCTTTTTTAATATTAAAAGAGATGTTTTGGGAGAGTGCCATTTGGGTAGGGCTAAGCGGCACTCCGATTGATGCAAAAGGGTACAGGCTTGAAGGGTTTGACATCACTGTAGAAGGTACACCCGTATCAAAATTAACAGCAATGGGCTTTCTTACTCCGGTAAAATGTTATGCCCCTGCAAAGCCTGATCTGTCTAATATAAAGATCACCGGGGGAGATTATAACGAAAAACAACTTGCTCAAGAAATGTCAGAAACCTCTATAGTTAGTAATGCCTATGAGATATTTGGCAAGTATGCTAAAGATTTAAAAACGATGGTCTTTTGTGTATCAATACAACACGCTGAAATAGTAAAAGATGAGTTTGATAAGCACAATATAGCTACAGCGATAGTCCATAGCAAAAGAGATGAGAGAGAAGAAGAAAAAGATCTTGCACGGTTTAGAAGTGGGGAGGTACAAGTGATGGTTAATGTTGGCAAATTAATTACCGGCTATGACGAACCAAGCATAGAATGTTTATTAATGTTAAGACCTACAAAATCATTACCTATGTATATTCAGAGTGTAGGAAGATTACTGCGTATACACCCTAACAAAAAAATAGGGTTAATTCTTGATTGTGCAGGGAATATAAAAGAGCATGGGTATCCTACTCTAGATCGTGACTTTAATATAGAAAGACCTGAAGGGGTTGTGAGGGGAAAAGCAGAGGAAGCCCCTCCAGCAGAATGTCAAGAATGCGGAGCGGTATTTGATAATAATGAAATCAAAAGGGGCGTAGATGAGACCCAGCACACAATTACGACTAAATTTTATTGCCCTATGTGTGAAGCAGTTTTAAGAGAGGTGCAGGTATACAAAGAAAAAATTTCAGAATTAGAAGAGGTAGTCAGTCCGGATGAGATTAAAAAACAAATTATCACAACGAAAATGACAAATTTTTGGGGTGGGAAAAAACAACTTGATCTTATCGGACAAATGGCTGGCTACAAAAAAGGTTGGGCATATCGTACAGCCAAGATCATAGATGAACATGACTTATGGGATTTTGCCCGACAAGTATTTGACCGTATATTGGGTCTAGGACTGAAGCCATATATAGGGGTAAAAGAGATAGAGGATAAAATCAAACATATGGTATAATGTATTTGATCGTGGCACACAATGCTGTGCCCTGTAAGGTGTCCAGCCACGGGGTCTCTTGACCCCAAAAATCTGAATAGCTTAGAGTTGCGAACAGCAGGGATGACTGGACACCACCCCAAAAACTCATATATTATTGTTCTGGAGTATAAAGTGAATAATTTAGATGAATTATTATATCTTGTAAAAGATAGAATTGACAAAGACACTACAATCAGCGTATTGGATACGTTAGGATATAACATAAATAGAAGTGGGGCTTTTAAGTTAAGAAGTGAGGAGAAGACTCCCAGTGCCAATGTTAACCCAAAAAATGGAAACATCAAGGACTTTGGCAGTGATGAAAGTTATGATTTAATCGACATTTTAACACAGTTTCACGGTATGGACTTTAAGGGTGCTGTGCTGTATTTATGTGATTACTTTGGTATATCTTACGAGATACAGCAGTATAGATCAGTGCCAGCCCCTATTATAAATAAACCTATACATCAAAAGCCACCGCCCAACACAATACCACACGACCAGTTAAATAAAGAATTTAATATGATGAAGCGTTTAACCTTTTCAGATGATGATCACAAAAAAGAACTTATTTCAATTTGCCCTATATGGGTATACCAAACAGCGGATAAAAAAGATATTGATTTTTTTCATTATATGGCTAAATATTGTGATAAAAACAAAACCCTTGTAGTTAGATGTTTGAATGAATTATATAATACTATTAGCTATAAATATAGACGAAAAACAAATGCGAATGGTGATCTTGCTAAATGGAGCACTCTATACAACACGTCTCCAAATAATTCTATCATGCACAGAATACAAAAAGAAACAGACACCGTTTATATCATAGAGGGTCATCACGACATGCTCACGGCTATATTATTAGGCATATCATTCATTATGCTCCCTACAGCTGGTATAAAATATAAGAGAGAAATTGATGATTATTTAATGGGAAATCAAAAGATAGTTTTTTTGGTAGAAGACAAGGCGGCTTATAATTGTATGGCATCTATCGCATTGAATATTAAAGATAGGGAAATTATAGAGCTTAAAAATATAAGTGACACCGACTCAAAGAAAGATCTTAGTGATAAAATAGAGGAATTTAAAAATAAAGAAGAGGTTATGCAATGGCTATTATAGACAATACTGACAGAGAATATACAGGCAACGATCAAGAATATATAAATATGAGATATGAAAAAGAAATGTATTCAGAGATAGAAGCACCGGACGCCTTCACAAGTGATATGATGCCACCTGAATTAAGTAATCGCATACATGACGTAACACAACTAATGGGGACACCTTTTACAGCAGGAGTGCCCATAACACTTACAATGCTTGGTACGATTATAGGCAGGAAAGTAGGGCTTAGATTAACTAGGCATTCAGGCTGGACTGAATACCCTAATATTTGGGGAATGTTAGTAGGTGGGGCTTCAAAAGGAAAGACCCCTGTAGCCAAAGCATTGCGATCAGCCTTATATAAAGCAGAGATAGAAATATTTAATGCTCATAATAAAGAGATGGAAAAGTATGATCTCGAAATGAACACCTACGCAGCCAAGCAGCAAAAGGCAGAAACAGCAAAGAAAAATTTTGCCAAAGATGCGATATCAGAAGATAAATTGATAGAATTATTAAAGGAACTCCCAAAGCCTCCCATTAGACCAACCCTTGAAAGATTGACTGTTGATGATGCAACTCCTGAAGCCCTTGCAGACATTATGACAAGCAGACCAGAGGGGACGCTACTTATCCAAGATGAACTATCTGCACTCTTTGATAAAATGGGGGCAAAAGGGAGAGAGGGAGAGAGACAATTCTATTTAAAGGGGTGGAGTAATGAAACAGTCATTATAGATAGGATAGGGAGAGGTCATTCAATGCTTAAGGATGCTACTCTAGGCATTTATGGGAACATTCAGGAATCAGTGCTTAAAGGTGCTATTGATGAGGCTGTAATCGCTACTAGGGCAGACGGGTTTCTCCCTAGATTTCAATGTGTAGGTATATTATCCGAAGAAAAGAAGCCGCACCAAGATAGGCACCCAGACATAGAAGCCAAAGCAGCCTATGACAATGTAATAAAATCTTTTATCTTACATACGCACAAAACATTAAAAGGCACGATGTCCGGGAAATATGACAGCACCCCTTATTATTCGTTATCAGATGATGCACTAAGAAAATTTAACAAGTGGGGAAAAGACAACTATCAAAAAATACAAAATAGCGAGAATGATGCCATTGAGTCACATCTTGCAAAACTCCCAAAACTTATAGCAGGAATAGCCATTATATACCATATTATAGATATAGATAAACAAGATAATATCATAGACAAAAAGGCACACTTTATATCTGGAGAGGTTATGACAATGGTTTTAAAAATGGTGGATGCACTCACCCTCCATGCCCTTCATTTATATAACACATCTTACAGAAAAACAGTATATAGTGAGATTCTTGAAGATAAGATATTGGGGATCACAGATAGATACAGGATGAAGTTCCCTATGACGGCAAGCGACATAGGACAACTGATACATATAAACAACATTATGCCTAAAGCAGGAACCATAAAAATGGCAATAGAAGACAGTGAAATATTATCTAAAAAGCTAAACTTTAAACAGCGTAGATTTCACTTAAAATAGTACGTTTTATAAAAACGTTGGGTTTCCCTAAAATAAGCATTTACCCAACGTTAAAAACACACTTTAAGCTATTCTTAAGCGAATAAATCAATTTTGACACTATCCGAAAAACGAAAATGACGAAGAAAGTATACAATTAAAACATACAGTTTGAAACTTAAGAATCGCTTAAAGTAGTATAAAAGACGTTGGGTAAATGCTTAAACCACATCGTGGGAGTCGCTGTGTAGGGCGTCTCTATAATTGATTCCATACACTTTTAAGAAAAAGGGGTACCTTGTTTTATTTTATTTTATTTTATTTTATTTTATACATATACCTATTTTTTTATATATATACGCATAGGGGGGTTTTGGGAAGAAAAACGTATGGTTTTGGTAGTTACAGGGCAGGGGGTGGATTTTAGTAACGCTTTTTACGCTATAAATACCAACTAAAAAAAGGAACTAAAATGACAAGAGATCAATTTCACGATGAGGTATGAAGCTAAATGATTTTATGGTATAATGACATCATGATTTAGCACTTG
>QMKU01000150.1 GCA_003646525.1 Campylobacterota bacterium | reverse complement strand
ATGAATCACCTGACCTCGGATAAGCAAGACTAACGACTCAATCGAGGTCAAGTGTTGAAAATCCACCCACTTTGTGAGTTGATTTTGCAACACATGACCCCTACCGTGCTTAATTCATTGGCATTGACCATCTTGGTGGGAATGTATATGGGGCGTATCTCAATGTCAAGAATTCCCACGCAGGAGTGATGGGAACGAGACAACGGTCTCCGTCGTAATGCATATATAACACTGCAAACAAAAGAAAGTACTCTTCGCTACCGCATAACTCGTATGTATTACTACACAGGAGTGCAATGCCAATGAAATAAGCAAAAAATAGAGCTTCATCGGAACTGTGGCTTTAGCTTCAGCCATTAGGTGGAGCTAAAGCCATAACTATCTACACAACTCAAAACTCCATCCTAGGTCGGTATAGCTATCAGACTACTAGGAATTATCCCAGTAGCTTGAGCATCATCGGCGCAGTAGCTATGCTGGCAAAAAGTGTCACAAAGACTAGTTTTGCAGCCAATCGGGCATCGCATCCATATCGGTTTGCCACAACCACACTGAGCATTGCCGATGGCATAGCCGCTTCTAGGATAAGCACCTGCTGTTGCCATGTATTCAAATCCATAAACCCAATCGGCACAAAGATCAATAGTGGAGATAAAATCAATTTGAGTATGACGGTAATCATAATAATCATGATGATATCACGCAGTGAACTAAACTCTAGTAGCACGCCCACCGTCAAGGCGACGAGAAATGTATTGGCTTGCGAAATGAGATGGACGGCATCAAAGAGAGGTGTGATTATCATGCCTTTTGTCGGTAGTAACAAAACAGACCACAGAATACCCAGTATGATGGAGAAAAAAATCGGTGTACGAAAAAATGGCAAAGCCCCCTCAAGCAGTGTGATCTCTTCTTGGTCGCTATTGCCATAGTAGATCGCAACCATCACCCCGATCGTAAAAAATGTCAATCCAACTCCCAGTTCTGAGACGAAAGCAGCCTCTGCCAGTACAGCTGTATTGTCAGGGAAGAGTTCTGCGATGAGTGCATATCCCAACAGTGCAGAGCTTCCGAAAGTCGAAGCAAGCAAAAAAGAACCCATCTGTGCACGCTGAAGCTTCAAAAATCTCCCTATACTCCAAGAGACCGACAACAAAACTATCTCTGTACTAAACATAATTAAGAAAAACAAGAGATAGTACCACTTCATCGTAGAGTGAGCCAATGCTGTAAAGATAAGCGCAGGAAGTGTGATCTGCATCACAAGTGTCGAAAAAAGAGTACCATTCTCCTGCTTGAGCAGACCCTTGTGACGCAAAAAAACCACCAAGAGTATGAGCACTACCAATACAAGAATAGAGATTAAAGTATGGAGATAAAAATTCATTTTCTTACAGTAATCCCATCGTAAGTTTCGCTTCATCACTCATGCTCTCTTGTCCCCAAGGTGGATCAAATACAATATGTACATCGATATTTTCCAAGCCACTTTGTCTTGAGACGATACTTTTGACCAAGTCTACAATCACATTGGAAAACGAACATGTAGCAGAAGTGAGTGTCATGGTGATTTTACACATTTTGAGCATGGATACATCGTTTGTCCAGCATTTTATCTCATAAATAAGTCCAAGGTCATAGATATTGACAGGGAGTTCTGGATCAAAAATCAATTTGAGGTGTTCAACTATTTTTTCTTCCATCTCTATATCTGAAGGTTGTTTTGCCAAGAAGGCTTCTCTCTCTGCCGACATCTTTTCATTGATACTCTGCTGTGTCGGTTTATTAAATTTTTCATCATAAGCTTTAAGCTCTTCAGTTGTTGTCGGAATATCATCTATTTTTATATTGTTAATATCCATTTTACTCTCCTTTTTTACATCGTTGTGCATAGGTATAGACCTTGTTCAAAAAGGCTTCAAGACTCTGCTGTCGTACAGGAGAGAGGAGTTCTACTACACCCATCTCTTGTAGTTTTGATGGATTGAAGTTGAGTATCTCATCAGGTGTTCGGTTCCCGAAGATATCCAGCAAGAGAGTCAGCATCCCTTTCGCCATCTCTGAAGTACCTTCACCGCGCAAGATAAGTATTCCATCCTTGCACTCGCCCATGAGCCATGCAGCAGAGGCACACCCCTCGACGAAGGTCTCATCGTTTTTTTCTGCATCACAGAGTGTAGTATGTTTTTTACCCAGATCGAAAATATACTCTATCTTATCATTAGCAGTAGGAAAAAGATCAAAATCTTCCTTGTACTGCTCTACAGTTTCATCCATTGTCATCCATCTATCCTCTTGCCATAAAATGCTCTCTCGAAGCTCTCTTGTATCATCTCTTGGTGACGGGTATCTTTGACCCTCTCTATGAGAGTCTTTGCAAAAGCAATGATGAGCATTTTTTTGGCTTCTTGTTGTGAAATACCCCGTGACTGTAAGTAAAAGAGCTGTTTTTTGTCAAGTTGTCCTGTAGTTGCACCGTGTGAAGCCTCTAGCTCATCGATATAAATCTCAAGCTGTGGTTTGGCGACCATATAGGTTCCCTCATTGAGCAAAATAGATTTTGAGTTTTGTTGGGTTTTGGTATATTTGGCTGTCTGCTCGACTCTGATGAGAGCATCAAATATCCCTCTGCTACCACCTTCCAAAATATTTTTGGCTTCTTGTACAGAGCTTGAGTGTTCGCCCTTGTGTATGATTTGAGAGATACTACCTCTTTTTGCCTTGCCTGAGAGATAGAGTAGATGTCCAACATCGATATGCGCATGCTCTCCCAAGTCTACTTTGAGTAGTTGGATCGCTGAGGTATTGCCAAAATCAAAGGTTTTTAGTATGATACTTGCCTGTTTTTCTACTTGAACATGGTGAGAAGCTATCATCGCATAGGCATCGTCATTGATGGTTTGGTTTTTGATGATACGAAGTGTGCTATCTTGTGCTACAGTGATATCGTATCCATAGAGTACCAGTGAACCTTGAGCCCCTTCTGATTCAAAACTCTCATAGATGGTTGCATGTCGGTTGCTTTGATTTTTGATCACGATGCGGTAATGAATGAGTGTATCACTCTGTGTATATCGGTGCAAGAGTTCTATCTCTCTGTCTCCATCTATCTCTATGATGATGACAGAGGGCGAGAGTATGTGTCCGAGAAAATAGAGTGGATCATAATGTTCGCTATCGACTTGGCTATCAGCTCCATAATAAACTCTCAAGTTTTTAGGTGCTGTTATGACCACGCCATTGACTATCTCAAGCTTCTCACCTTCTCGTATCTCTCTAGGCACATACGCCAATCTCTTATATGTTTTGTCCAAAAGAGCCTCAGGATCAAAGTAACGATATGCTTCACTTTTTTTGCTAGGCAATCCAAGAGAAGAGAATTTATCCAACAGAGACTTAGGCTGCTTTGCACCAAAGACTTCCGCTAATGCTTCTGCGCTTTTGTCTTGCAGGGCATGGAGGTTGAGACTATCTGGTTTCATAACCCTGCATCCTCTACTATCGTATCATAGCCATGCTCTTCGAGGTGCTCTACTAGCTCAATCCCAGCAGTTTTGACGACCTTGCCCTCTTTGAGAACATGGATATAGTCAGGTTCGATATAGTCAAGTATACGACTATAATGTGTAATCACAAGAAAAGAGCGTTTGCCATCCTTCATCTTATTGATCCCCTCCGAAACAGCTCTCAACGCATCGATATCTAGTCCAGAATCTATCTCATCAAGTATAATGACTTTAGGCTCCAAAATAAGCATTTGCAAAATCTCATTTCTCTTTTTTTCTCCACCAGAAAAGCCTTCATTGAGTGAACGACTTATCATATCGGATTTCATACCCAATGCTTCGAGATGTCCTTTCATGGCGCGTAAAAACTCGGCAGCATTGAGCTCCTCTTTTCCTTCATGTTTGCGCTTGGCATTGAGTGCAGTTCTCAAAAAGTAAGCATTGTTGACCCCAGGTATCTCGACGGGATGCTGAAAGCTCAAAAAGATACCCTCCAAGGCTCTCTCTTCTGCTTCCATATCTATGATACTTTTGTTTTTGTACAAAATGTCACCTTGTGTCACCTCAACATCATAATGTCCTACGATAGCCTTGGAGAGAGTTGACTTTCCTGCGCCGTTTGGTCCCATGATGGCATGAACTTTGCCCTCTTCGAGTATGAGGTTCAATCCTTTGAGTATCTCTTTGTCTCCGATCTTTGCATGAAGATCTTTTATTTCCAATGTCATCCTACACTTCCTTCTAATGTTAATTCTAATAATGCTTTCGCTTCTACGGCATACTCCATAGGGAGTTGACTAAAGACTTGTTTGCAGAAACCATGCACGATCATAGAGACCGCATCCTCTTCGCTGATACCTCTTTGTCTGAGGTAGAAGAGCTGTTCATCGCTGATTTTTGAAGTGGTTGCTTCATGCTCTACTTGTCCTATCATATCTTTGGATTCCAGATAAGGAAAAGTATGGGCACCGCACTTGTTACCAATGAGTAGGGAGTCGCACTCACTGTAGTTCCTCGCACCTACGGCATTCGCTCCTATCTTGACCAATCCTCGATAAGTATTTTGACCCTTCATCGCAGAGATACCCTTGGAGATGATAGTAGAGGAGGTGTTTTTCCCCAAGTGTATCATCTTGGTTCCTGTATCTGCTTGCTGTGCTAGAGTCGTAACTGCCACAGAATAAAATTCACCCACTGAGTTGTTACCCTTGAGTATACAAGAGGGGTATTTCCAAGTGATTGCAGAGCCTGTCTCTACTTGTGTCCATGAGATCTT
>QMKU01000149.1 GCA_003646525.1 Campylobacterota bacterium | reverse complement strand
TTACCATGTAGGAGGGATTACCCCTACAAAGAGATAAAGATTTCGGCTTGAAATTGGGGGTGAACCATGGGAAAAATAGTCGCTTGGTGGCGAAATTGAATTAGTAGAGAAGTTCAGAGTGGAGTGTGTAGGAGGGAAGAGCTGCTCTGTTCAGGTCGAAGATTGTAGACCCGGGGCTCAATCACGGAGTCCCGTCGCCAAAAAAGAAGAGATTAAGGGTGGAAGTGGCTTATTTCCTTTTTACTATCAAGTACAGGCTATTGAAGAATGGGAAAAGAATGAAAGAGTGGGCATGCTTTCTATGGCTACGGGGACTGGTAAAACATATACAGCTCTTTTCGCCATCTCAAAGTTGGTAATGGAAGGGAGGCTTGTAGTAATTTTAGTTCCTAGCAAGCTACTGTTAGAGCAATGGTATGAGAACGTCCGTAAATTTTATCCAGATGTCCCCCTTCTTCTTGCGGGTGGGGGGAATAACTGGAAAGCTCATTTAAAAAAGCGAATGTTTATTTCAGATATAAATATGCCTCGGATGATATTATCTACAATGAGCACCGCTTCTTCAGATGATTTTATCGCGTTTCTTAAACAAGCAAAAAACCCAGTTTTGGTTGCAGATGAGGCTCATAGTATAGGAAGCCCCGTTTTTAGAAAAATAGTTGAGAAAATAGAGTTCAAAGAAAGACTTGGTTTATCTGCAACACCCGAGAGGCTGTTCGATGAAGAGGGTGATGCAGCTATACGAGCGTCATTTGGTTCAACCCCCGTCTACAATCTTCCTATTGGGGGGAAGGTTAAACTTTCAGAAGATGATGCGAAAGAGGTTCCTATATTGGGAAAATTCTTGAGTCGGTATAACTACTATTTTAAAATTGTTCATCTCACCGATGAAGAACAAGAAGAATGGAAAGATCTCACGGCGGAAATCAATAGGTTTATTGGTAGTCATCCGTCAGTTGTTGATAAAGACGCAAACTCAACTGCGGGCAGTGAAAAATTGGAATTGTTATTTATTAATAGATCTAGGATTTTAAAAAAGGCATACGGGAAAATCGAATGTGCATGCAAATCAATATATGAAATGTATGACCCTAATAGCAGATGGATAATATACTGTGAAGACGGGGGCCAGCTGAAAGCTGTTGCTAATGCGATTAGACAAGAATACCGAGATATTACTGTATTAACCTATCATTCAAATATGGATGTGAAAGAAAAGGAACGCACTTTACTTTATTTTGAGCGGCACCCCAGCCTGATTGTGAGCATTCGTTGTCTTGATGAGGGAGTTGATATACCTGTTGTGGATGGTGCTTTAATTCTTGCTTCGTCAACCAATCCTCGCCAATATATCCAGAGGAGGGGGCGGGTTCTTCGGAAAGCAAAAGGAAAAAGGATGGCTACTATAATTGATGCTATAGTATTGCCAAAGGAAGTTTCGGGAGAAGAGGGTGCGTTATTGCCAGTCGTGCGAAGTGAATTATCTCGGGCTTGGAATTTTGCAAAGAATGCTGAAAATAGTGAGATCACACATGAGCTATGGGAGATAGGAACTATGTATGGCGCAGACCTTAATTCAGATGAACAGATAGGATTAAGAGAAGAACTGTCAGAGGAATAAATATGGAATCTGAGGAGATGGTGTCCGTATTAAAACGAACTAACAAAGAGTTAAATAGCTCTGTTCCAGAACAATTGTTAGCAGAGATTCTTGCATTGGCTATTAAAAACCCTTTGGACTCAGATCGTGGGAAATGCCAAGGACAGCTTAAAGAATTAATTAATCAAAGATGTGGGGGGTGAATAACATTATAATACAAAAGATTGGAATGCTCAACTTTGGTCCTTACTACGGCAAGCACCAGATATCATTCGGGAACGATGGTTCAGGAATTCACCTCATTCGGGGCGGCAATGGTCAGGGGAAAACATCAATCCAACGTGCTATTTTATGGGGACTGTATGGTGTTGTTCAAGACAGGAAAGGGGAGAAAATAAGACCCACTTCCTTGTTGAATCACACAGCTCAAAAGGAAGACTTGTATAACTTTGCAGTTCAAATAGACTTGCTTCACGACGGTGTTAGTTGGCGGTTAATCCGGGACACCAGAGCTAAAAGACACCAAGATAAGAACTACGAAGAGGAGATGACTTTTGAGGTCTACAAAGATGGTAGAATTGTACCCGATCCAGACCACGAAGTACAACGTCTACTCCCTTCCAGCGTAAGTCGATTTTATTTTTTCGATGGTGAGATGTTACGTGATTACGAAGAGTTGTTGGAAGGAGAAAACAGAGCAATGGCATTACTAAAGGACTCGATAGAATGTGTGCTCGGTGTTCCTTATTTCAAAACAACCAGATCTGATTTAGAGGCTGTGAAAAAAAAGTTTGAGAACGAAAGGGCTAGGCTTATGCGGCAACTGGGTGGAAAGGACCTAGAAGAATTGGCAGAATTTCAACAGATGGTGGATGGCGATTTAAACGACGTAGACCGATCAATTGAAAAATTGGAAGAAGAAAGAAAGAAGTTAGATGCCCAAATTTATGACGACAAACATAGGCTTGCAGATATGGAAGAGGTTAAAGAACTTGCAAACAAGAGAATAGCGAAAGAAAAAGATATTAAGGTATGTGAGGCGAACAAAAAGGCTGAAATTGCTAAAAGAAATGCACTTGTTGAAAAACTGTACAAGAACGTGTTAGCGAGTACGGCTACCACTCTAATTGAGGGGTTTGAAATCAAATCCAAACAAGCTCTTGATCGATATAACGACAAACAGAATGCAATCGTGAATGCTAAAAGATTAGAAAAAGGTATTAAAGAGCGTAGATGCAGCTGTTGTGGTACTGTCTTAAACCCAGACAAATTACCGGAGTTAGAACGAGAACTTGAAGAAGCTAAGATTCAAATTGAACAGTTAACACAAATTCCAGAGCCCAATCTTTCTTTTGAGAATAGCAAAACCGTTCTTGAAAAAATGGTGGGTAATGTGGTTTCTTCAGAGGATTTAACTAAAATAGATAATGAAATTAATAAAATAGATTATGAATTAGCCCGATTAGGTTCTGAATTAGAGAACATTCAATCGCGACTCGAAGGTGTGGATGCAGAGGAGCCTCGAAGATTGGAGATGAAGATCAGGGCCGATGAAAAAGAATCTGGTAGGTTGGAAGGAAAGATAGAAGAAAAATTTAAGAAAAAATTAGAATTGTTGGAAGATAAGAGTGAGTTAGATCGTAAAATAGATTCCATTCCACAGGACCAACTTAAAAAATTGAAGGAACGAATAACTTTCACAGAAAACATACGGAATGTTTTTGAACAAGCCATTTCGAAGTTTAGGGAAGAGCAAAAGGAACAAGTCGAAGCCACAGCTACAGAGATATTTAAGGAGCTCCGTTCTAAACAGGAATTCGATCGCTTAAAGATTAATGACCAATATGGCCTTAGTATAGTAACAGTTCATGACACTATTCTAAACAGAAGTGAATGGCGTTCATCCGGTGAGGAACAATTAGTAGCCTTATCACTCATTGGGGCTCTTAACAAGTGTGCCCAGGCGAAAGCACCTATTTTCATGGACACTCCATTCGGGCGGCTAGATGTTAAACATGGGGAACGCGTGCTAAAATATCTCCCAAAAATGTCAGAACAACTTGTTTTATTGGTTACAGACCGAGAATTCAGAGAAGGAGATGAAGTGCATTTGGCTGGAAGCATAAAGACAGATTTAACACTTATCTACAAAAGTGAAGAAGAGGGGAGTTCGATATTCCCAACGACAGCGGGAGGGGGGATCTAATGAACGAGGCGTTTGGAACCGTTGTAACAATTCCGGCAAGCAAAACTGCTAAGATCCAAATGAAACAGCTTGTTACAAAAGAGCTCTTTAAAGAACAAAGGGATGCTTGGCGATTAGGGGCGGCGATAGGAATCGCAAAAGGGAATACAAAAGAAGTAAAAGATAGGGAAACTTTTCAAAATGTGAATAGTCTCGACCCCGATGGTATATTTGCGGCAGTCATGCTTGGCCTCTACCCGAAGCTATCTCCTGAAGAGAGGGTGCAAAAACTAGTTGACCATGCAGAGTGGGGCATAAACGAAATTGCTCATCAGAGTGAAATAGGGACGCTTGATTTCTCTAGTTTCGCTGTTAAGATTAGGGAATGAAGGATCCATGATTTGCTATGGTGTGAAGCTTTATTTTCGGTTTCTTCTACAATGAGAACGAATTCATTCAAATGAAACCATGTCAATAGGTGTTACCCACCCGCCTGATATTTAAATTTATCAATTTTTAAACTATATATCAAATAATATTTGCACCACCCTACATGTCACCGATATCTCACAAGTCATCCCTGTGTCTCGTAGGGATAACTAGCGAGTGGATAGTAAGTCCTAAGTCCCAATGCACATCACAGACACCCCGAAAAAAGAAGACAAAGAGGCTCTATAGAGCCTCGCCGTCCTCTTCCCCGGTCCGGATACGTATCGTGCGTAGAACCGGTATCACGAAGATCTTGCCATCTCCGATACTGTCGGTTGCAGCCGTCTTCCGGATCACCTCCACCACGCTGTCCACATCCCGCTCTGCGACCACGACCTCGATTTTGGTCTTCGGGAGCAGATCGACGCAGTACTCGCGTCCACGCCATTGCTGGACGAGTCCTTTCTGCTGTCCGCGTCCCCTGACTTCAATCACAGTCATGCTCACGAATCCGGCATCAGCCAGAGCGGATTTCACCTCTTCGAGCTTCATCGGGCGTATTATCGCCTCGA
>QMKU01000148.1 GCA_003646525.1 Campylobacterota bacterium | reverse complement strand
GATGAGTTCAATGAAGAGAAACTTCGCTATCACAAAGTCATCATCATGACCGATGCCGATGTCGATGGAAGTCATATTCAGACACTATTGATGACCTTCTTCTTCCGCTTTCTCCAGCCAGTGATCGAAAAAGGCTATCTCTATCTTGCACAACCACCACTCTATCGCTACAAAAAAGGGAAAAATGAAACTTATCTCAAAGATGATAAGTCACTCAACGATTTTCTGATCGAAAACGGTATCTCAGTCATAGAGAGCGAAACAATGGGTCATAACGATTTAATAGACCTCTTCAAAATGGTAGCATACTACCAAATGACACTCAAAGAGATTGAAAAGCGTTTCGCACTACCTGAGGTACTACGCTATATGATCGAAAATCCTGACATTGTCGGAACAGACAATCAAGCACTTTCTATTATTATCAAAAAATTCATTTCTGACTTAGGATACAATATCCTCAACGAAACCATCAACGAAGAAAAAATCCACCTCTTTGTTCAAACCAATGATGGACTCGAAGAGCTGATCCTCGATGATATCCTCTTCACCAACCCTCACTACAATGAAGCAGTCCACATCAACAATAATATCCAAGAACGAATCACCGATGAGTTCAAAGAGAAAGATCTGCTCGCAATTCTCGCAGATATCGAAGGATCAGCCAAAAAAGGTGCTTATATCCAGCGATATAAAGGATTGGGAGAGATGAACCCAGAGCAGCTCTGGGAGACAACGATGAATCCTGAGGATCGAAGATTGCTTCGTGTCAAGATCGATGATGTTGAAAATGCCAGCGATACCTTTATCTTATTTATGGGTGACGAAGTGGAGCCAAGACGAAACTATATTGAACGACATGCCAAAGATGTCAAGCATCTGGATGTCTGATGCTATTATCTGCAAAAGAAGAGAGAGAACGGCGCTTTAAGCTAGCACTAAGGGGTGGCATTCCGATTCTAATGCTTGTCTTTCTGCTCTTTTATACAACTTTTTCCAAGGGAAGCTTTGTTGCTTTGACAATAGAAAATGCCTTTTTGATGAGCGGATTGATCTTTACGACTATCTACTTCATCTATTTTTTACTTGAACTTGATGTCAAAGAGACGCTTCTTGACAATATCACAGAGGGCTTTAACCAAGAGACATTTCTTAAAAAAATAGAAAAACATCAACCAGAAACTGTTGCCATTCTTCTTGTCAACAACTTCTCTACGATCAGTGAAAACTATGGAATTTCGGCAACAAATTCTCTCTTGCACACCATAGTCTCCAGACTTAATTACCATATATATGCATATCAGGCAAAACAAAGTTGGATCGGCAGATACTCTGGGGCAGAATTCCTCATCGCTCTCGACCTTGAGAGTAATAAAGTTCAGAAAATGATCAAAAACTTTATCCAAGAGAACCAAACGATAGATACCATCGAAATCGACTATCGTTTTGCGGTCATCAACCATGGAAAAGCAGAGCCTGAAAAGATCCTTGCTTTGCTGAAGGATGAATTGGCATCTCAGGAGATAAAACCAAGCAAAAAACCTACAGCAGTCAAGGATGCAACACTCCTCTCAAAACTAGAAAGATCAGTTATCTATGCATTGGAAAAAGAATCTCTCAATTTCTATTTTCGTCCTCTCTATAATATAAAAAAAGGGATGATCGATAGCTATGAAATTGCTATCAAGCTAAAAATTCAAGGAGGATCAGAGATTCTTCCAAGAGATTATCTCCCTATCGTCAATCGTCATGGATTGGGGCGTACTTATGATTTGGCTATCTTCAAAAAAATAACAGATATGACTCTCTTGATAAATGAAGAGATCTCCTTTAGTTTTAACTTATCACCTTTCTCCTTGCGTGATCGTGACTTTCTAGAAAATATATTTACAATTATTGAAGACAAAGAGATCAATGCACAGCGTTTGATTATCGAAATATATGAACGAAAAACACACCATAATCTGAGCAAGTACCTCAAAGTACTCTCCAAGGTCAGGGCAAAGGGTATGCGTATTTGTATTGATAATTTTGGCTCCTCTAATGCCTCTATGGAGTATATGAAGCATTTTAAATTTGATGTAGTTCAGTTTGACAGGGATTTTGTCAGCAATTTTGATGATGATAATAGTCTCTCTATCTTCAAATCCCTTATCGATATGTCCAAAGGATTGCAGATCACTACTATAGCCAAATGGGTAGACAACGAGAAGCAGAAGCAACGACTCGAAGATCTAGGAGTTGATTATCTTCAGGGCTTTGGCATCGGAAAGCAGTTTACAGAACGACAACTTATACAACACTACAACCCTTAAAGGAAATTTTATGAAATATGGTGAAAAAGAGATCAAGGCATTTGATATCAATGCCCAAGAAAATTATTGGCCCAATGAACACTCAAAAAATTATATTATCACTATTGAACTTCCAGAATTTATGTGTCGATGTCCCCGCTCAGGATACCCAGATTTTGCCACGATCAAACTCTCCTACACTCCTTCAGACAAGGTAATCGAACTCAAAGCTATCAAACTCTATATAAACAGCTTTATCGATCGACATATCTCCCATGAAAACAGTATCAATGAGATTTATGATGCACTATATAGTAAATTGGCACCAAAATGGATGAAACTCACAGCAGATTTCAACCCTAGAGGCAATGTCCATACCATTATCGAAATTGATAGCAGTAAAAACTAATTAATATATCAATCTGACAAATATTGAGACTCTCTCTCAAAAATAGACTATTATCATAAAGCTAACTACAAAAGGGGTTTTATGATAGATTTCAGTGACAGCACACTTCGAATCAAGCAAATTATCAGCAAAGATCAGAAAAAACAACGAATATACAATAAAGATATTGCAGAAGCACTAGGACTCACACCTGAATACTTTGCCGTAATCAAGAAACGAGGTAAAATCCCTTATGAAGCAATTGCATATTTCTGTAAAGAACGACAAATAAGTATTAATTGGATATTATTTGGACAAGAATTGAGAAGTATTAAGGACTCAAACACTATGTGCTGAAAGTGCATAAATGTGATGATAACGGCTGAGCAAAATGACAAAGCAGTTTTTCAATTTTAACTTTAATATCTTCATTGTCAAAATATTTTAATTTTCTAAACTTATATGGAAAATTTGGAATATTCTCAATTAACTCATCTAGTTCAATCTCTAAGTTTTTATCTTTTTCAAGACGCACTTTATCATTGCAATGTTCAATAATAGTTAAAAATCTTGTATAAAATTATCTTGAACTTTTACAGTTAGAGTTTACATACGAAATCCTTCTTTAATATGTCAGCCATTATATCTAAAATATACCAATATTTAAAAATCTATATTAGACCAATTTAGGATTAACCATACTAGATATAACGCCTGACTTGAGAGACAAGGCGATTTAACGGTATTAAAATTTGAACTTTTAAATATCTTTATGCGACACTTAAAAGCTTGAAAAATCGCATTATAGCCTTGTTCTCTCCTAGGTTTTGTTGTGTGATTTTTGATATAAAAGTTCGGGGTCTAAATCTAAATGATTATCCCATTCTATACTATCAAAGCATATTTTCACACTTTTAAATAGTGTTGTATCTTTCAACTCTTTAAATTTTCCTATATTGAGATAAGGTTTTACATCAAATAATTTTTCTTCTTCATTCTCAAATTTTAATAATAAAAAATAATCATCTAGTGCTTTTACATCTTTAATTGCTAAATACATTTTTTTCTCCTATCTTAAAGGGTCTATTTTGAAAGGCAACTCACCATTTTGAGCCAATTCCCAATCAGCTAGTAAATCTTCTTGTCTTAACTCAACCCATGCTAAAACTAATCTAAGTTTTTTCTTATGTAGTTTACCTTGTGTTAGTTCTACTCTTTTAATATCTATAACTGCTTTATCATCTTGATAATAAACATGAATATGTGGTGGGTTATGCTCGTTTGGAGCACAATACATTCTAATAATTATTCCATAAAACATTGATATTGTTGGCATTTATTTTTCCTTTAAACTTAATTTTTTTGGACTTTTTCCAAAAACTTCAAATCGATTATCATTTTCAACTAACTCTTCTATATCTTTTATTTGAAACTTTCTTTTTGTATTTGGAACTTTAATATTTTCTGTATTAAGATAGTCTATTGAGTCTTTAATTTTAATAGTATTATTTTGACTATTATCTTGAATATATTGATATATTTTATCTTTAATATCTTGTGATGATGGTTGAGTGCTAAAGAGTGTATTAGGGTTTTCAGTAAATGATTTATCATCAAAATTATTTTTATTTTCCTTCGGACTATTATCCTTATAGTCTAAATCTCTACTACCTTTGCAACCTGTATCATTATATTTTGAACAGCCCCAAAAAGCTTTCCAATTATCACTAATTTTTGGTTCTTTTAAAAGCATCTTTGCTTCACATTTTGGGCAATTTGAAACACTATTGTCTTTTATCTTTGATTTTGTCTGTATATTCTGAATATTTTCTTGTATTTGTCTTGTTTGATTAGGTGAAATTTTTATCTCTTTGTTTTCATCTACATTATGTATTTTTATATACATATTTTGTAAAAAATCTTGAATATCAATAATATTGTTATTTTCTTCTTTAAATAAAACATTAGATATAGTTTTTGGAATGGCTGAAAAACCAAATAATGCACCCCATAAGCCAAAAGCCATTTTAAAAGTTTTCATATTATTTTCTTTTAGAATATTTAGTAGTTTTTCTAAATCATCTCCTCTTAAAATAAAATAAGCTATT
>QMKU01000147.1 GCA_003646525.1 Campylobacterota bacterium | reverse complement strand
TAGAACGTCCTATTTCACTTTTGAAATTATCATTTGTTGATCCTGTAAAAGTTCCAAAAATAGCTTCTTGATCATTCTGGTTTGTTATTCCTGCTGCTTTATAAAGTTTCTTCAGAGTTACTTCAGGATTTATATTGTTTATATCCTCAAGCTCTTTAAGTGTATTGTGTAAGTGCATCATAAAAGTATTCATTGCCGGATTGATTCTTTGTCTTTTTTTACTAAGCGTGCTGAGAAGCTTTTCGTGTTGCTCTACTACACCAGCACTGTCTTCCTCACCATTTCCTAAATCTTTAATCTGAGGTTCATTCTCTTCGCTTGCTACTTCACCTGCTGTAAGAGGAGGCTTTATATTTACTGGAATCATTAAACGAGATAATCCTGCTGCAGTACTCATTGTTTCTTCTGCTGCATCAAACTCGTATATGTCTTCATATTTACCAGAATCAAGACCATTGTTTACGATGTCTTTATTTTTTTGATTCTTTGCTTCATCATTTGTCATTAGAGCTTCACTATTTACTCTTATTGTTTCATATCCTTCAAGAACAAGTTCATTTTGTTTATTTATGCTTGTTTTGTTTTCTTTTTTATAGTCCGGATTGAGTATGGTAGAATTTTGTTGCCTAGCAATAAGCCCAGTTTTCTCTAAATTAGTTATTGCTATATCACCTATTTTGGCGTGAACTGCGGCAACAGCATCTGGTTCACCTATAAGACGAACTCCACGTTGGTTAAGAAGAACTCTGCCTGTCGTTTGTTTGACAGGAATGGAGTTTATTAGTCTAGAACCATCCTCCGCTCTTAAGTCATCAAGTAGCTGGTCATCTTCTACACCAAGATTTCTTTCTATGTTTGCTTCATTTTCAATTGATGAAACAATTTCATTAAAAGTAACAGCTCTGAATTTTATTTCATTACCTATCTGGTTCTGTACTTCAGGATCTTCTGATGCTGTCATCCCCCCAATAAGTTTATTATCCTTCTTTGATTTCAAAATTGATTCTTTTATTTTTAAAAAGATTTCAGGATTGCCTACAAGGTATCTAATTTCATCAAGTGTTGCTGCTTGATCTGAACCAAAAAAAAGGTCATATACCATCTGGTTACTGACTTCTGTTATATCCCATTGCATAGACTTATTGTTTGTTTGTCTTATTGGATTGATTCTCGCAATGCCAACATCTTTGAAAATATCGTTAGGTATTATACAATTCATTAAAGTTCCTTAACATAATGGGTTTCCATATTTTTTGAAGAATTCATCAGGAGATAAAACCTCTTCAACTTGAGTATCGTTGTCTATTATACCATTAGCTTTTAAATCATGAGTTGATACTGCATCTTCTTCACCTGCAAATTCATCAACTTTATCGACGACTTCTTCTTCTGAGAGAGCTTCTTCAACGGTACTTGCAGTATCAACCTTATAAGTTTTACTTGCTTTTTTAGTTTTTTCTTCCTCTTGTGGAATAGTTTGCAAATCATCCTTTGTTTCAAGCTCAAGAAGTCTGTCTATATCAGTCTGATCTTTAAGAGTACCAGCTGCTTCCATGTCACTAAGCTTCTCAAGTTCATCTTCTTCAGCTTCAGTAAGATTACCTTCCGGAACCACCTCTTCCTCTTCTGTTTCCTCGACAACCTCTTCCTCTTCAGTAACCTCTTCTTTTGTATCTTCAGTAGTTTGTTGGTTCTGAGATGGATTAAGCTTCTCGACTTCGGCTAGTTCAGCTTCACGTTGATCTATGAATGTCTTTATCTCTCCAACAGCTTGCTCTGCTTCTCTGATGTCTTCAGTGGTAGAGCCAGTGTTTTGTTTAATGCCGATCATTGCTCTGGATGCTGTTGTAAGCTCTTTCCTATCTTTAACTAGGCTTGCTCTTATTTCTGCTGCAGTTTCAAAAGCGTTACTTCTAGCAAATTCATCTTTAGTTCCAGACTCTATGTTTGCAGAGTTTGTAGCAAGTCTTCTTCGTAGCAGATCTGCTTGCTTTTGATTGAGAGTACCATGGTTCTCAAGCTCATTGATGTATCTGTGAATCTTATCAAATTCTTCTTGGCTATCTATATTCTCTTGGGTGACAAGTCTTCTTATTTTTTGTCTGTTTTCTTGTTTCTTAGAAGGGTCAAATGAAAACTTGGAATCATTTTCCTTATCATATTCAGTGTTAACATCATAATCTATAGTGGATGTTTTACCCCTGCCTGTATTATCTCTATTCCTTGTGTCTGCTCTGTCATTTAAAATTTGCTCTGCCATATTTGAATAAATAGAACTGCTTTTTTCTTCGGAGGTTTCTTCTTCTATGAAAGACTTAAGGGCTGCATCAGAGTACCCAGTAAGCTTATTTTGGACTTCTTTCTTTAGAGCCTTACGCTTGCTTGGTGTACCTGGTATAACACTATATAGACCCTTTAGAGCGATACCTATTTTGGTCTTTGCTTCTATTTCATCAGAACCAACATCTTCACGTTTTATTTCTTTATCACTACGCTCAAAAGATTTACCTGATTTGTTTTTATTTCTCATCTCCTGGGCTTTAATCTTATTGTCAGTCATGACTTTAATTTCATCTTGTTTGCGTTTTTTCGCAAATTCAATCATCTTCTTCGTTCGTGCCTTGGTGTTCTCTAAAATCTTGTCTTTATTTTCTTCAAGAACCACATCTTCAGATACAGCTACAGCTGAGTTTACCCCTGTTGTTCTGTCCATTAATATATTTCGAACATTATCTAAGTAGTTCTCTTCAAAAGATTCCATAATTTCTTTATCCGAAGCCTCTTCATCAAGATCAAATCTAACAATTATTTCTGCTCTGGATGTTGGATCCGGAAGAATATTCTTAATAATAGATAAAGCATTCTCTTTTACTTCTTCTCTTTCTAGTGTCTCATCTGAGTTAAGGATGGTTCTTGTTTCATGTTCTCGAATAGCAATGACATTATCATCCTGTGTATTCGTAAGATCCTCTGCAGTCTCGATAGTTTCAAGTTCAGCAGTGGAAGCATCAAGGTTGACTATCACATCCTCTGTTGCCTTGATGGTATCGTCTATATCTTCTATCTGCATTTCAAATTCAGGTTCAGACATATTGGATATATCATTTGCTACCTGTGCATCATCCAAATTTGACTTGATTTTACCTGGTACTGCTGCTAATTCAGCAGCAGCTGTTCCTGTAGTAGATGTGGTAAACCCAAGTAGTAAACCAGTAGCAATAGAATGATCTGCTTCATTTGAAGTAGCTATTTCAAGTACACTCTTTTTCTTGTCAGGAGATTGATTTTGGGACATATATTTTTCTGATGTAAACTCAGAGCCTTCCTGAAGACCTTCAAATGCTGTACCGACAGCAATAGCTCCAATGGTTTGACCTACACGCTTCCATAGCTTATCTCTAGTCTTTTTTATTACCTTGTCTTTAAGATACTTACCTCCAAGTTTCATACCTATTTTCTCAGCAAACAGGTTCACTGTTTCCCATACAGCCATCTTAGCCATTTGTTCTGCGGATGGATCTTCTCCACTGTTATTGTGCTTATATTCATTAGAATAAGAGTTTACACGTTTAGCTATAACAGCATAGATCATACCTGGTGTCATAATAGCTGCCATTTCAGGTATGGACTCTGCAAACAAGGAACCAATATTAGGCACAGCATTTTTGGCCCATTCAACATAGTCATCGTTATCAAGTGCTTTGTTTGCCTTCTCCATGTCGCTGGTAAAGCTCTTTCTGAATTCAGGACTCACTCCGGCAAATAAATCTTTTGCATTCATATGTTCATTGTTCTTGTTGCCCTCTTCATCATACTCGATAAAGTCTTTTACATTGCGTCCGGAACCAAGGAAGTTACCTTCTCCTAAACCTATAAGATCCTTAGCCTCGTTGACACCTTTTTTATAATTTGCTTTCCATTCATCAGAAAAATCCAGTCCTGTCATTTCACCTATTTTCTTTTCAAGTGGAGATACTTTTTCGCCAATAAACTGAGTTATTTCATCTGTCGTCTGAACAGTTTCGGCAGCAAGCCCAGTAGCTGCAGCCTGCATTACGTCAACATTCTCTCCAAACCAACCATCGTCCTTATTTGATGCTGCATTCCATACTCCTCCGGCAGGAGTGTCTACGAAGTTTCCATCTTTATCTTTTCTGCCAAAGAGTGCCATCTTTTTGTCATCATAATATTCAGATGCACCGGAACCAAGTTGTTGTCTTCTTAATGCTGATTCTTTAGAACCATCATCAAACATCTCTCTAGCATCAAGGCTACCAGTATTTCCGTGAATTACGCCTTCAAATTGTCTGGCAAGTGCATCTGGAAGTTCCCAGTTCATGTAGGCATTGTCTGGATCGATTCCATCTTTACCTGGCTCCCATCCATACAGTTCACCATTAGGCATAGTTACAGGTGTTCCATCTTTATTCTGAGCTAGTCCGGGGTTGTATCTTTCCTTTACACCAAAGGCGGAATATCCAAACTTGTCAATGCCTTCATCTGTCTTAGAATTTCCTCCATAAATGAATCCTGTTCTCCCTCCATCATAAGGGGTTTTTGTACCATCAGAGCCAAGCATCTGATATTTTTCACCTGTTTTATCATCAGTATATACTCGTTGATTGTATATATTAGACATCATATTTTGCATTTGTTCTGTGTTATAGGAATTATATATCTTGTTGTGGTTCTGGATAGGCTTACCATTATAGTTGCTATATCCATTATCTAGGTTTTGAAATTGACTAAAAGGACGCTCGGAACCATCTCTGTTGAATATTGCATTGCGTGGCT
>QMKU01000146.1 GCA_003646525.1 Campylobacterota bacterium | reverse complement strand
TCAATGCCAATGAAATAAGCTTTTTTTGAATAAAACTTGTAGGGGCAATCCCTATGTGGCTACCCTAATTAGGGCAACCACATAGGGATTGCCCCTACGATAATTCCTTATTTCATTGGCATTGCCATCTTGGTGGGAATGCATACGAGTGATGCAGTAGCAAAGAGTACTCTCTTTTGTTTGCAGTGTCAGATATGCGTTACGACGGAGAGAGATTGTGAAAGAACCTCATTTATCTAGGAGTAGGGACTTCAGTCCCGTAAAAGATGTCCCATTTCATGGGACTCTTGGACTAAAGTCCAAGCTCCAAAATCAAAAAATCTCCAGTTCTTTCACAATCTCAGACCGTCGTAACGAGGAAAAATATCTTGGGCTAGTCTTATTTCCAGAAACTTACCTTACCAAAAAAGCCTTTGCTTTTATTTGAATCTTTAGGGAGTTCTTTTTTTGGGTCTTTGCCTGATAGTCTGACTTTTGCCTTGGCGTTACCATTTCTTGCAGCTTTTTGATACCAGAAGGTTGCCTTTTTCATATTTTTTTTTGTCCCCTCGCCCATTTCATAAAGGTGACCGAGTCGATACTGAGCATCAGGGTGATGTCGTTGAGCTGCTTTTTGATACCAGTAGAGAGCAGTAAGCTTATTGGTGCCTGTGCCTAGCCCTTTGTCATGGATAATGCCGAGTTTGGCATAAGCGTTGACATTATAGTTTCTCGCAGAGATATAAAAATATTTCAGAGCTAGATTGTACTGTTCTGTTTGATATGCTTTGGCTCCTTCTTGGTAGGCTGTCCCTGCTAGGAGTGGCATAGTAAAAATGAGTATCAGAAGAGATATAATTTTTTTCATTGTGGTCAATATCCTAGTTTTGAATTTTCAATTATCAGATTATATGCCAATTATCATTAGAGATTTATAAGTATTGAATAACCAAACCATATCTAACCACTCCTTGGATATAATCTTTGCCAATTATAGCGTATGGAGAAGAGATGGGTTACAATCCAAAAGAGATTGAAAAGAAGTGGCAGGCAATTTGGGAGAGTGAAGAGGCTTTTGAGCCTAGTGATGATCAAAGCAAAGAAAAAAAATATATCCTTAGTATGTTTCCTTTTCCCTCTGGTCGTCTCCATATGGGACATGTACGAAACTATGCCATAGGTGATGCATTGGCACGCTACTATCGCAAACGGAACTTCAATGTATTGCACCCTATCGGTTGGGATGCTTTTGGTATGCCTGCGGAAAATGCTGCTATCAAGCATGGCAGGCACCCCAAAGAGTGGACTTATTCCAACATAGATTACATGAGAAAAGAGTTAAGTACCCTTGGTTTTTCATTTTCCAAGACGCGTGAGTTTGCGACTTGTGATGCTCTCTATAGCCGTTGGGAGCAGGCATTTATCATCAAAATGTATGAAGATGGATTGCTCTATCGTGAATCGACTACGGTAAACTGGTGTGAGCCTTGTCATACGGTACTTGCCAATGAACAAGTAGAAGAGGGTTGTTGTTGGCGTTGCACAACTGAAGTACAGCTCAGAGAGATGCCAGGGTATTACATAGATATTGTAAAATATGCAGATGAATTGTTGGATGATCTGGAGCAGCTTGAGGGCAAATGGCCTCAGCAGGTTTTGGCGATGCAGCGCAACTGGATTGGTAAATCTCAAGGTCTTGAGTTTAGATTTGAGTTGACCAAGGAGAGTCAAGTTAAATTGGGTGGAAAGTTTGATGCCTATCAAGTCTTTACGACACGCCCAGATACGATCTATGGTGTCACCTATAGTGCATTGGCAGCGGAACATCCGATTGTTAAATATTTGCTTGATCATAATCTATTGGATGAGCAGACGGCTGAAGCCATCATCCGTATCGCGAACAGTTCCGAGAGAGATCGTGCACAAGCAGAGAAAGAGGGGTATGCGCTCGGTATCGATGTGATCCATCCTCTGACAGGTGAAATAATCCCTGTCTGGACAGCCAATTTTGTTTTGGCAAGCTATGGTGGAGGTGCCGTGATGGCAGTTCCTGCTCATGACGAACGGGATTTTGAATTTGCTGGTCGGTATGGATTGCCGATCAAACGAGTAATCGAGGGTGGCGAGAGACTTCCTTATGTAGGAACAGGAGTGTTAGTAGAGAGTGGAGAGTTCAATGGTAGAGAGAGCGGGGATGTCAAAGAAGCAATCATAAATCATCTCGAAGAGAAGAGTGCAGGTAAAGGTACTACGAATTATAAATTACGCAATTGGGGCATAAGCCGACAGAGATATTGGGGTGCACCGATCCCCTTTGTACACTGTGAAGCTTGTGGACTTGTACCTGAGAAAGTAGAAAATCTTCCGATTGTCTTGCCTGAAGATGTAGAGATTACTGGTGAGGGAAATCCGCTGGAGAATCATCCGACATGGAAACGCTGTGCTTGTCCTCAGTGTGGCAAGGAGGCGATTCGTGAAACGGATACACTCGATACATTTGTGCAGTCAAGCTGGTATCAATTCCGCTATGCTACAGACCCAAAAAAGTGGGATGAGAGAGGGATCGATCGAGATGATGCAAACTATTGGTTGCCTGTTGACCAGTATATCGGTGGTATTGAACATGCGATCTTGCATCTCCTCTATGCACGATTTTTTACCAAAGTCCTTAGGGATATGGGGCAGTGTGATATCGATGAACCGTTTGAGCGTCTGCTGACACAAGGAATGGTACTCAAGGATAGTGCCAAGATGAGTAAGTCCAAAGGAAATACTGTAGACCCAGATGGTCTGATAGCTCAATATGGTGCAGATACGGCGCGTCTCTTTATTCTCTTTGCTGCGCCTCCGCAAAAAGAGCTTGAATGGAATGATTCTGCTGTCGAGGGAGCTTTTAGATTTATCAAGAAACTTTATAGTAAAAAAGAGAAGGCTACTGAGAGAGTATTGCCAGAGATCGACCACTCTACACTCTCTAGCCCAGCAAAAGAGGCAAGAGCCAAAGTCTATGAGGCACTCAAGAAAGCATCAGAAGTTTATGAAAAGAGTTTTGCTTTTAATACACTCATCGCTGCTAGTATGGAGGCACTCAACGCACTAGACAAGCAGGACAACTCTTCTGTATGGAGTGAGGGAATGTATATTCTTCTCAATCTGCTTGAGCCGATTATTCCTCATGTCTCGACTGAGTTGAGTGAAAGCTTGTTTGATAGGAAAAATCTTTCCGCTACTCTCAAAATCAAGGAAGAGGTTTTTGTCCAAGATACGATCACTCTAGCGATTACGATCAATGGAAAGAAGCGCACTCAAATAGATATTTCTCCAGATACCCCCAAAGAAGAAATTTTGGTGATAGCTAGAGAGGCTGGAAGTAAATGGCTGGAGGGGATGAGTATCATCAAAGAGATTGTTGTTCCTGGCAAACTGGTAAATTTGGTAGCAAAGCCAATATAAACAAGAAGGATAAAGAGATGAATAGTAAAAAAACAGGTATAAACTTTTCGCTAGTAGTATTAGCGTTGCTTTTTTTGATAAGCGGTTGCGGGTACAAGCCCTCTACACACTATACTAAGGAGATATTTGATGATTCTGTTTATGTAGATGTCACCGTCTCACGAGCTGAACCAGAAAATGCTGTTTATGTCAAAGATGCACTGCACCAAATGGTTATCACGCGTTTTGGAGGCAATATCGCCCCTAGAGCACAGGCACAGAGTGTGATTACTGCCTCTTATAATGGTACGACATTTATGCCAATCAGTTATGATGCGAATGGTTATATCACACGCTATCGTGCTGATGTACGAATGGTTTTTGTAGCAAAGACCAGCAAGGGAACCTACAAACGCTCTATCACAACCTATGTCGAGGAAGATATCCGAGCTAGCTCAGCACTCTCTTCAGCCCTGAGAATAGAAGCGATTCGTAAAGGTATGGAGAAAGCACTTGATCAATTTCTTGCTTTCGTTTCGGTACAGGGTGCTATAGGTATGAAGTAGGCTCAGTGATCATACCTCCTTTTGATCTCTTTATCGCAGAGAAACCACTATATTACAAAGAGATCGATCACAAAAGGGTACATATTGCGTATGCTAAACTTGAGCGATACATTAAGCACCCAAAGACCATCCATATCGTGGGTACAAATGGTAAAGGCTCAACAGGGCGGATGATCGCTCATTTGGCATATTTGAGTGGTTTGCAGATAGGACACTTCTCATCTCCTCATATTTTGAAGTTCAACGAGCGTATCTGGCTCAATGGTAGAGATAGCAGTGATGAGATGTTAGAGTCTGCCCATCGAAAACTCTATGAGATTTTAGGTTGTGAGCAGAGTAGGGTACTGAGTTATTTTGAGTATACGACACTCTTGGCATTGGTTGCTTTTGAAAAACTTGATCTGATCATACTTGAGGCTGGACTTGGTGGAGAGTATGATGCGACGAATGTCTGCGATAAGGTCCTGAGTGTCATCACTCCGATAGGAATAGACCATCAGGCATTTTTGGGTGAGACGATCGAAGAGATCGCTTCAACGAAAATACGAAGTATACAAAAGCAGGTATTGTTGGCACCACAGGTTTATCCTGAGGTAGTGAAAGTGGCACAAGAGATTGCCGTAGATAAAGGTGCAGAGTTACTATTGAGTACCGACAAGGGTAATAGTGTTAGAGTTCAATTAGAAGAGATTGCGAAAGAAAAATCTTGGGCTGGTTATTTAGTCGATAATGCCTTAGTCGCTCTACAGGCACTAGATCTTTTGGGTATCGACTATGAGGTGAGAAGCCTGAGCACGCTGGAGCTTTTCGGACGCTTC
>QMKU01000145.1 GCA_003646525.1 Campylobacterota bacterium | reverse complement strand
TCGCGATGGGACCTGCTGCGGTTTTTGGAGAAAAGTACAACAGAGGAAAAGAGGTTTTCCTCATATCTATTGGTTTCATCGCTGTGGCATTCTTGCTGATGGGCTTTGGGGAAAATATTTGGCTCTTTGGTACGGGTGTCGTTTTCTTCTTCATCGGCTTCAATATGTTCGAGCCACTCCTACAGAGCTTTGTCAGTAAATTTGCAAAAGCCAATCAAAAGGGTGCCGCTCTCGGTGTCGCCAATACTTTTGCCTATATCGGTATGGGTGTTGGTGCGACACTAGCAGGCAAGATCTTCGAGATCGGCAGTGTGCAAGCAGTCGCTATTGTCGTCCTCATCGTCACTATCTTCTGGGCGATATGGATCTACGGCATGCGCAACCCAGGACTCAGAGGTACGATCTATCTAGGTACAGATCTTTTCGACAGAGAAAAGCTGAATGATTTACGACTCCAAGAGGGTATCACTGATATCTATGTCAATGAAACAGAAGGAATGATGGTAATCAAGTATGATAAAGAGTTACAGGATGAAGATATCATCAGAGGGAAGATGCTATAGAGATAGATTCACTCTTTGATATGGTTTATGAGTTTCATATAAGAGGGTGGAAGACTTCTTATTATAGATGAGATTCACAAGTATATAAACTTTGAAAAAGAGTTAAAAAATATCTATGATATGCTAAATCTCAAATATTTTTACCATTGATTATGAGAAGATAATAAATTTTTAAAAAGGAGTTAAGGAGTATCAAACACTCTATAGATATTTGGATTATCTAAAAAAAGGGAAGATTTTAAACCTGATAAGACCCAAAAGCCGAGGTGACAATATAGAGATAGGAAGTGGCAATAAAGTACCACTGTGGTTATTTGGGTTCTTGTGAGCTTCCTTAGATGAAAGATGCTATCCCTCAAGCTCATAATGGGGTGATGAATTTTGGGAGAATTATAGCTTAATCTATATTATGAACAAAAATCTAAATCTAAGTACTATTCTACCCCAAAAGTTAATTTAACATATACATAATAATGGCAGGACTAAAAGCCGATGCTTCATACTCTGTCGTTATATCTATAGTATAGTCTATAGTGGAGTAATTATAATAAGAACCCGTTGAATCATTTGAAAAAGCAACAGTGACTCTATATTTACCTTTTGGAAGAACAATTGTTTTAGTGTCATCATCAAATGAACTAATCCAGGCATGTGTATCTTCATTGTAAATATTTAAAAAGAATGGATTACCATTGTATGAGCTATTGTCGGAAACAAATTCTGTACTACCATCCAGCCATACTATATAGCCATCTCTATCTGCAGAATTATTTAGATTTCCACTAATAGCATAATCGTTTAAAGTATCATTGTCGCTGCTCTCTAGTGCTTCACTTATCTGTTCACTATTATCTGCCATTTTTCCTTGGTTTTCTCGGATAGCCCTTGTATTATCTGCTGTAGATGCATCTCCTATTGTGTTTGTATTTCCAGTATCTGAATTAGTATATGTCATGCTAGGATTTGAAAATAAATCTATCTCTGGAGAGTCATAACTCATGATGGTTCCAAACTCATTTTCTATATCATACCCATAAGCATAATCATACATTGGAGTACCATTACTTACATGATCTAAATCATGAAAACATCCAAAGTTGTGCCCTAGCTCATGTGCAAAAGTCAAATCAGAACAGTAACTTCCACCTCCTTGTGGTGCTGGTTTTATATGTACTGCTGAGTAAGCATCTATTAGAGTATTTGCAGTATCACTTGGTAGCCGCCCAAGTCCACAAAGACCACTTTCATCATATTTACTAAATACAGTCACAGCATCTGCATGATAAACTTGTCGTTCATAACGCACAAGACCATCTTCACTCAATTTATCTAGCAGATCATATAGATCACTTGGGTCTGCACTACTCAGATGTGAGTCCGCAGGTACTTGTTTTAACATAGCTATTTGCAAATCAATCTCTGTATCGCTATCTATATAAGCATCTTTAGCCAAATCAAGGTCGGCTTGAATCATAGCTTCTGTGTCATTGCCATATTCATCTTTTAGTGCTTGTGTATAATAAACCAACATTGTAACGATACTATTGGTTGCACTTGCTGCACTTGTTTGTCCTGTCTCAGTAGTCTCTTGTGGCTCATCAGCATCAATCGACTCACTATCATCAATTTCATTTTTCTGCTCTGACCCTTTCTTTTGCTTAGGCTCTGGTAACATTATTCTCTCTGCTTCTACCACAGTATCATTTTGAAATGGTATAGCCATATCAGGATCTACTTTTATAACCTTAAAGTATCCATTTTCTGGGTAAAGTTTATACTTGGTATCCTTGGATGTAATCGTACCTACCATAACACCATTTCGCACACTAAAAATAGCCTTATCTCTACCATCTTTACTTTTACCTACCCAAGAAAAATCATTATCTTTTTCCCCAACATTAAAGCGTTTTGGTACGAAGGTCAAACTCTTTCCATCTTCCACTTCTATGACAATAGCTTGCCTATTTTTAAAGTTTTTGGAGTCCCCCAAAGCCTTCAAGTCCATTGAAATCCTAGGAACCTCTGATTTTGCACCATCAATGATAATCTTTTTTCCAATAACAATACTATCGGCACTATTCAGTAGTATGATAGATAATACTACAAATATAATCACTCTCATCTGTATCTCCTTATATCTTAATAACATATTTTTAGGCTCTGTCTACACAAAAGGTTAACAAAGTATATTTTTCCTAATGTAATTATAATATCAATTTAATCTTCATTTCTCTTGATAATACCGTCAATTTTAGTTATTTTATCAAGTAATGGCTTGCCTATTTCTACTCTACCGAAAATAGTCATATCATAAATCAAAAGAAAAACCATTGACCTACTTCAAGAAATAACTACTTTTTAAAACTTTTTAAGTACCTATTTGTCCTTTTGATGCAAGTCAAAATATAACTAAACCGCTTCTATTATAATGCGATAAATTATAAACAAAGGAGCAACTTATGGTAAAGATTATTATCAAGAGAGATGGCAGTTCGCAGAGGTTTGTTCCTTTTAAGATAGAGGATGCTATCAAGAAAGCGTTTGAGAGTGAAGTAAAACCTTACGATAAGACTGTTTTTACTGAAGTAATGAGTGGGATTAATGGTAGAGATGAGATCAGTGTCGAAGCGATACAAGATATAATAGAGAAGGTACTCTACGCACATCAGCACTTTGAAGTGATGAAATCATTTATCTTATATCGTCATATGCACAAGATTCAAAGAGAGCATATCTTGGGTCTTGATGAAGATACTACCTATATCAACTCTACACAAACCATCAAAGAGTATATCGACAAAGCAGACTGGAGAATCAGTGCTAACTCCAATACAGGCTACTCTCATGCAGGACTCATCAATAATACCGCAGGCAAGGTTATTGCTAACTTTTGGCTAGATACCATCTACACCAAAGAGGAGGGGTATGCCCACAGAGATGGGGATTATCATATCCATGACTTAGATTGTCTGAGTGGGTATTGTGCTGGGTGGAGTCTGAGAGTACTACTCGATGAGGGTTTCAATGGTGTTCGAGGTAGAGTAGAGAGTAGGGCTCCTGCTCACTTCAGAGAGGCATTGGGGCAGATGGCAAACTTCTTGGGTATCTTGCAGAGTGAATGGGCTGGAGCTCAGGCATTCTCCTCTTTTGATACCTATCTAGCTCCCTATGTCTACAAGGATCAGCTTACATATAAGGAAATTAAAAAAGCAGTTAGAAGCTTTATCTACAATCTCAATGTCCCTGCACGATGGGGGCAGAGTCCTTTTACTAATATCACCATAGATTGGACAGTTCCTGATGATCTCAAAGGTCAGATACCTACTAGAAATCAACTTCACCTCTTTTCAGAGATGGAAGATAGTCTCTTGCTAGAAGAGGCACAAAATAGAGGTGTAGAGAGATTAGAAGCGATGACCTACAGGGATTTCCAGCCTGAGATGAACCTCATTAACAAGGCTTATTATGAGGTGATGACAGAGGGTGACAAACAAGGGCAACCCTTTACCTTTCCTATTCCTACTGTAAACATTACAGAAGATTTTGACTGGTATGGGGAGAATACTGATATACTTTTTGAAAATACTGCAAAGATAGGCTCTTCATATTTCCAAAATTTTATCGGTAGTCAATATATTCGTGATGAGAGTGGAGAGCTGATCCCCAATGAAGAGGCATACAAGCCAGGTCATGTCCGTAGTATGTGCTGTCGTTTACAACTCGATCTTCGTGAACTGCTCAAGCGTGGTGGTGGACTCTTTGGTAGTGCTGAGATGACGGGGAGTATCGGTGTTGTGACGATCAATATGGCAAGACTAGGATACCTCTACGCAGGAGATGAGGAGAAGCTCATCACGAAACTCACCAAACTAATGGAGTACGCCTACTCGACACTAGAGAAGAAACGCATCTTTGTCCAAGAGATGTACGATAGAGGACTCTTCCCATATACAGCGAGGTATCTTCCTGGGTTTAACAACCACTTCTCTACTATTGGTGTCAATGGGATCAATGAGATGATACTTAACTTTAGTAAAAACAAAAATGACATCACTTCTGAAACTGGTGAGATGATGGCTCTACGCATACTAGACTTGATGCGAGATCAGCTCAAAGAGTTCCAAGAACGCTCAGGCAATCTCTACAACCTAGAAGCCACACCAGCGGAGGGTACGACTTATCGTTTCGCCAAAGAGGATATTAAAAGATATCCTGATATGATACAAGCAGGAACAAAAGAGAATA
>QMKU01000144.1 GCA_003646525.1 Campylobacterota bacterium | reverse complement strand
CCATATGTAACAGTCCATGCGAGTTTTCCAGTTGAATTATAGACATTTATAGTTATGCTTTCTGCATTTGTTCTTCCTACTCCAATGGATGTATAATCATGATTATCAAATCTTACAATAAGTGCATTATCTGTAGGCTCTGTAGCTACCGTTTCATTCCATATTGTTTCCGTAGATGAGTGAAGATCAATAAGGTTACTGTCTGGTGGGTCTATATTTATATATGTTAAAGTTTCTATTTCCTGAGCTATGTATATCATGCTGTACCTCCTACTGTAACCCCTAATAGTTGGGTTAATTTGGTGTTATTCTTTTTTCCTAAATTTACCAACTCCCCCAGCATCGCAAGTTGTGCCACTGTATTGTCTATTAAAGTTGGGATAAAGTCGGATGAGTTATTTGACGATGGTCTGGTCATATTGTCCAATAAGATACCCCCTGACGATGGTCTAGCTGTATCATTTAGTAATGTTCCGGGAAAACCACCACCTCTTAATTCTTTTGTTTCAGAGGAGGTAAGAACATACTCATTTTTATGTACTACCCCGGCTATTTCGTCATCTCTACCCGTCCCAGTAAATCCACCGCGTGAAAAAGATGTACCGAAGTTAAAACCCCCTGTAGCTAAATCTGAACTACCCAAATACATTCCTGAATATAACCCCGTGTGCATTGATGTAGGCGCACCTCTTCTTTTTTCTGCTGCAATAGCCATCATACTATTGCTTGATAGGTTATGTTTCTTTTTTGATGCAGTGATAGCTGATCCGTTCCAAGCTCCCGTTATTATGCTTGTCGCTTTTTCTATCCTATTTGCACTTTCAACAAAGCCGTCTGTGGAAGAACTAAATGATTTAGTATATGTTTCCATCCCTTTAGATGTGTTTTCGTAAGTATTATCAAGATTTGACAATGAAGATGAAAGGTTATCTGCACTTTTTGTTGCTTCATTTGATTCATATCCAAAAGAACCTTCTCTATTAAAATCAGATTCGTGCAGGGGGCTTGTTTCATTTTTTGGTGTAAATTCTGCCTGATTTGATATTGTTTCCCCTGTCTTTAATAAGGCTGTTGTTTCCCATAATGCCCTTGATAGTGCCATTTGTGTCTGTATCTCGTTTCTTAGTGCGTTCGACTTTCGTATAGATGCCTTAGTTGATTCATCTGTTGCAACAGTATCAACCTTTCTTTTATCTGTGAGTATCTTCGTTTTTTCAGTTAAAGTAATAGTTTGTGAAGTGCTGTTCTTTCTTGCTTCAGTCATAAGTATTTCAGCATCTTTTAGGGCTTGTGTTTTATTTTTTACATTATCTACAGCAAAGGCTAATATATTTTCTTGCGTTATCAGTTCTTCTGTAGTAGTAGAGGATAATTCCCTAATAATATTAAGCTTTCTTGCTGCATCGCTTTCAAAATCAATAGCCGTTTTAAGCTCCATTTTCTTTTGTGCTAATTCGACAGTGAGTGCATTAATTGCTTTCAATGCCATACTCTGTTCTTTTGCTACTTCTATACCTTTTTTAAAAGAAGTAACAATATTATCTATAGCAATATTTGCACCTTGTACCCCTTCTTGAAAGGCTACGAAAGATTGTCTATTATCTTCAACTTGTTTTTGTAACTTCTCGTTCCATGAAAAAAAGTTTGAAGCCTGAAGCCATGCATTTTCAAATAGAATAGTAACTGCATAAATCTTTTCTGCGATCCATCCTATAGCCTTAACCATTCCACCTGCTGCGGTCGCCATTACTACAGCCAAATTATTAAATTTATCTTTGAGCATATCAATGCCCTCTGTTCCAAGATTATGCATCTTTGAAGAAACTTCGTCTATTCCAAGTTTAACACTTGCAAAAATATCTTTTGTTAGTTCACCACCAAGCATCGACCATTCGTTTTTCAAGTTTGATACAGATGTAGCCATGGTATCAAATCCGGTGAAGTCTTTTAGCTTTTCATTTACAAGTCCTACAATATCATTAGTGTTTTTTAATGCGTCATTTGTAAGACCTAAAGAACCTAAGAATCGTCCAAGGTCAGAGTTTGCCAACACTGTACCCGTTGCTAATCCGTCAACCCCTGCCAATAGGGAATTAAATTCAATTCCTGCGGCTCCAGAAGCTACTGAAAGCTTTTGTGTAATATCAATAATGTCTTTTGTAGATGCTCCTACATTTTTCATTGAAACATACATCGCTTTATAAATTTCATTTGTTTGTGATAAGGAGTGAGGGGTTTTTGCATTTATAAGTATAAGCTCTTCCATTACTACAGAAGCTTCCTGTTGTGCCAACATGAGCTTTTCTGTTGCTGGTATAGCATCTTTGTTAACTGCCATAGCTAAGGCGGTCAGTCCTGCTTTCTGCTCTTCCATGGATGCATTAAATTCAAAGCCTGATTTTACAAGACTTGTAGTAGCCACTGCAAGCCCTGCAAAAGCCGCAGTTACTCCCACGGTAGCTATTTGACTGAGTGAGGTATATAACTTCTTGAATCCAGCGTTAAGTTTTGCAGTTTTTGTTTCTGTAGTAGTTAGCGATTGATTTAGGGCTTTAATTTTCCCCTCACCATTAACTACTATATCCAGATTTAGTTTAGCCATTTTCTAGTCTCCTTGACTATTCCGTGATCCATTCATATAATTTTTCATCATATCAATAAGAATAGGAATATATATTATAGGGGTTAACCCATTCCATCTTACAAAATCTTTCAAAGAAAGATAATCATATCCAGATAAACGTCCACCATCGTATATTTTTTGAGTAGAATGAAAAATAGACAAAAGTAAATAATATATATCCCCTTTTGGAACATCAACTATCAAAGAGTTAGGGTTATTTATTACACTTTCCCTATCTCTTTCGTGCAAACTGTCTATCCCCTTACCTCCACCTAATTGGTCAAGATATAAATAAAGGGTTTTTAGTTTTTTGCTTTTCTCTCTTTAATATCCAATAGTATAGTATTTAGTACATTTTCATAAGAGTACTTTTTTCCAAGTTCCATTATCTCTCTTTTCTCATCACTAACCAAAGATAACTCAAGTCTTTTTTTATAAAGATCATCTTGATTTATTTTGTCAATTTCAATAGTAAGCGTATCCACTAACTCTTCATGCTTTGACAATTCATCTTGTAACTTTTCTACTGATTCCCAGTCATTAAGCTTCTCTTTGATCTCTATCTTTCTTTCAATTTTCCGGCTTTTACGAATTGCTTTCTCTATTTTTGGCAAAAGGGCTTTATTTCCCATTTTTTCAATAGCTTCAATTTGTTTTTTTGATAATTGAATCATATTCCCGGTATATATATCTTCTCCGACTTCTAATTCGAAATATTCTTTTTCTAAAAATTTCACGTTTGTCCTTTTTCACGTTTATTTTATTTTACCCTCAATGAAAACGTGATAACAAAGAGGGCATAGATTATGCGAATAGTCCGTATTCAAACAAGATATTAGTACCCGTTGCATCCGGTCTAGCTAACCATGTAACATCTCTCTTTACAACGCTCTCTTCGGTGCTGTCTTCAAAATCAGAATACTTTGCAGAACCTGCTGTTATTTTAAGCGACTGACCATCTTGTAGAATTCCGTTTTTATCTGTATTTAAGCTAATAGAAATAGCTTCTACATCTTGGCTACCTAGTTTCTCAATAGCATCCTTATAGTTTATAGAATCAACAAAAAATGAAGCCGTGATCTTAATCACATAATCACTTATTGAATATTCCTTAACCCCTAATGCATATTTCTTACCTACTTCTACACCCATTGCAATAGTGATCTTATCAGCCTGTAGCTGTTCACCATCTGCCAATAAAATATCAGAACAAGCCATCATAAGTATATTTTCATCGCTTAATTCTGCCGGGGTGATCGCTACATCTTCAGGAACACCATAGTTATCAAGGAATGCATTTAGTTTAGCCTTAAATAATGAAGGTTTGCCTATTTCAAATTCCCATGTTGCATCACCTATAATCGACTTTGTAGCAGAAAACTGCTTTCCATCAATATTTAATATTGCACTTCCAATAGCAGGAGCCTGAGAGTTTTGATAAGACACTGTGTCCACCCCTGCTGTTTCATCAAGACCACATATGCTAAATAGATTTGAACATTCTGGAGCTGTTGATAATGCTAACCCTCCCTTATCATTTGTTCTCATAACAGTTTCGATATCCTGATCTAAAATAGTATGACATACATCAGAATATGAATCCGTCCCACCTAATAAAGTTGATATACGTTTGAACTCTTCTACCGTGGGTTTAGGATTTACCGTAAACTCTTCAGTAAGTTCAATGAACCCATTCGGAGGAGTTGGAAGCGTCCCGTCTTTACTTAAAAATAAAGATGATTTTTTAGTATTTACATAAGCCATATTTTTTCCTTTTAATTATAGTTTCTTACTTCATAGAGTGATATCGAAACAAACACTCCATTATCTAAAGCAGTTGCTCCTCTGCCACTAGGTACACCTTCACCAACGTAAAAGTTATAATCTGTATCGCTTTCCTCATAACACTCTAAGAACTCTCGAACCTTGTCTTCTAACCCAAAAACTAAAGTAGAGGATGAATCAAAGCATGAAACTTTAAATTGTATAAGGTCTCTTTTTCTTCCTCTTCCATTGCCTGTAGAATAAATCGTTCTATCTATTGGTATAAAATTTATTTCTATAAATCTTGTATCCGGTTTTAGCTTATCACCTTGGAACCTGATAGGTGTTTCCGTCCAATTATCGCTAAAATACTTTTCTAATGCAACTTTTACAGACTTCATCTTTTTACCTTGTCGGTTCTTTTTTTTATTTCTTCATTCAT
>QMKU01000143.1 GCA_003646525.1 Campylobacterota bacterium | reverse complement strand
TTTTAATGGTTTAGGCTTATTTGCTGGTTGATACCTTGAATATCACAAGGATATTTTCACTCCAAGTCAATACATCACAATGTATTGATCCAAACAGCGTTTTATCTATCCTGCTCATCTGAAGAGAGATTAAGTATAAGTGTGCGTAAAAAATCAATGTTGTTTTGCACCACATATGTATAATTGTCAAAATCACTTCTAGTGACAAGTTTCTTGTCCTTCATAAATAGCACACTTTTATCTGATAGCTTTTTTATCATTTGAGGCACTTCTTTATTTTCTGCTAAACCAGTTAACTCTTTATCAAGCAAAACATAAGTATATTTTTTTGTATTTAGCATCTCGCTAAGCTCTTTAATGTTTTTTGCCACATCAACACTATAGCCAATCTCTTTAAGTAGTATACTAAAAATATTTCTATCTTCATAAGTTTGTTTACATAGTAGCATATCAACAACTTGTTTATTTTTAGAAGCATTGTATGTTAGAGCAACACTACTCTCTATGACAAGTTTCTCTTTGAAGTATTTGTATAGCAGACTTTCAATCTCATTAATATTAATAGGCTTTGAAAGATATTCATCCATGCCTTCAAGGAGGAAACGCTCTTTGTCGCCTTTGAGTGCGTTTGCCGTTAAGGCAATAATAGGTATATGCGGAATAGTGTTTTCTTTTTCGTGCGCGATAATGGCATGTGTTGCATCTATACCGTCCATGATCGGCATTTGAATATCCATAAAAATGATATCAAATACTTCAGCCTTTCTTTTTTCAAAAGCTTTTTTACCATTTTCTGCGAGGGTGACATCAATACCCATGTTTTCCAATACATGCCTAATTAGCTTCTGATTAACAGGGTTATCTTCAGCAACCAATGCCCTAAGGTCAATAAATTTATTTTGTTTATTCCCTTTGGTAATGACTTTCGTATTTATATTATTAAAATCTAGTAGGGATTTCTTAATTTTAGAAAAATTTATAGGAGCATAGATAATTTTGAAAAAATCATAATATAACATTTTTATTTTATCTTTTTTATTTATACTAGACAACATGCATATTTTTGATTTTAATGAATTTATATTTGCTAAATCCTCATCAGTAAGATGATCATAGTCTACAAAAAGAATATCGGGTTGTTTATCTTTCTCGATGGATAATAGTGATTCAATCGTATCAAATATAGTATAATTGTCATTAAGTGCAGATATATACTGCTCTACATGCTCATTTGACAACTTTAACCTATCATGGTTCTTTGGAAGGTAATATCCGATATCTATATGTTCAAATACTAGTGACTCTTCCTCTGACGGTATCTTCAGAAGGTTCAGAGTAAAAAAGAATATAGATCCTTTCCCTTTTTCACTCTCAAGGTCAAGTTCTCCACCCATAAGATTGATCAATTTTCTTGAAATCGTAAGACCAAGTCCAGTTCCGTCAAATTCTCTGTTTGTACTAATATCTTCCTGCGAAAATGCTTCAAAAATTTTATCTTTTTGTTCAGGTGCGACACCAATACCAGAGTCCTTAACAGAAAATTTTAATGTTACCTTATTGCTATCATCATTATTGATTTTTTTAATAAATATATCTATTTTCCCATCATCAGGCGTAAATTTAATAGCATTACTGAGTAGGTTTGAAATTACTTTCTTGATCTTCTTTGAATCTCCCCCGAGAGAGCATGGCAGAGAAGGGTCAATATAAAATCCAAAATCAATATTTTTTTCAGAAGCTAGTTCGCCATAGGATTCAATTTCACTCTCAAACTCGACAAAAGGATCAAATATAAACTCCTCCATCTCAACACTATCGCCTTGAATTTTTGAAAAATCTAGGATATCATTGATAATCGCAAGTAAATTCTCTGAACTATTTTCAATGATTTGAATAAACTCTTCTTGTTCAGAGTTCAAATTACTTGTCTTGAGTAGGCTTGTGAATCCAATGATCCCATTGAGTGGGGTGCGTATCTCATGTGATATATTGGCGAGAAACAGACTTTTTATCTGGTTTGCTTTTTCCGCAATCTCTTCACTCTTTTTAGATTTTTTAATGGTTTTTTCAAGAAATAGGTATATTTGTGCTTTATTCTGTTTTGCTACCAACTCCTTGAGGCTGTATTCATGCTCAACATCTGAATCAATTTCTATATTTTTAAGAACATTCTCAAGATTTTTTACATCATTTGCCATGCCAGAAAAGATACTTCTCACGATGAAACCCACTATCAAAGCAAGGAGCATAACCAATGCAGAGATTGTCATGACTTCCTCATTGTTCTTTATATGAGCATGAATACTCTGTTTCGCAAAATTAAAAATTTTATTTTGTGCTTCTTGCAAAAGAGTAATTTTTGAACTTTGCAAATCATACCACTCCGTTATATCGGTAGTATAATTTCCAGTATTAGAATCTGATAAAATATCAATTCGCATAGAAGAAAGACTCTTTTTTATGGTATTAAATTTGTCTGATTCTGATAATTTACCAAGGTCTGATATTGTATTTGATCGTATCAGTTGAGCATAGTCAGGAGTTCTGATCTTACCTATCTTCTGATCCCAGTGCCCAAGCTCACTTATGCTAATTCGTCTTTCTCTGCTGAGAAAATATGATATCAAAGCACGCTCAGAGGAGCTATTCTCTGCATTGTCTCCAAAATCTACATAAGCATGTAGCAGTAGATCCGTGCCTTTTCTGCTTGACTGAAGTGAAGTTGATATGCTATGCATGATATCAAGTATCATCGCTTTTGCTTTTTCTCCATACTCACCAAGGTCAGGATCGATATAATCAACAATGAGTAATGCAACCTTGGAGCGCGTCTCTTGTAGCTTTTTCAATTCTGCCATGAGCTTGACAGCTTTAGTAGTATATAGGGCATTTGACTGGACGAAAGACTCCAACTCAACTATGGCACTATCCGTTAGCTTCCCATGTGTATTGATACTTTTATAGTCAGATTTTCCGAAAGTTCCAAGGTAGATAGAGATATCCCCCTGCTCTTCTCCAATTCTGCTCAATAGAGAATTAAGTTTATAATTATACTCACTGTAATTCAAAGATTTCTTGCTATAGTCGTATGCCATATAGGAGTTGTAAAAATAGTAACCTGCGATAACAAGAAATGCTATAATAGGCACTAATATTATTGCTTCAGTAAACTTATTATGTAATAGTCTCAATAAGAATCCTTATTAATTAAAATTTTGTCAAAAGTTATTACATCTCTACATGGAATACTTTTGAATTGGCTATAGGCTTTTGTTGTGATAAAGCTCAAGCTTTGAGATCAGATCTTCCAAATAGTCTGCTGATATATAGAGAATATTTGAGAGTTTACTCTCTTCGAGAGAGAGATAGTAGCCTCGTACAACTTTCCAATAGCTATTGATTTCATTCACTTCTATTGAAATATCACCTCTATATGTATAGTTGTTGACTTTTTCTAATAGCATATCAAAAGATGCTATAGCATGTTCAAGTTGCTTAATATTATTACTGTCATTAAATCCAGACAGGAGCATCATATAATATTTATTGATACGCTCAAGCATATATGCCATATTTTTTGCATTGATAAGCATCGCCTCCTCTTCTGAAAAAGTATAGCTGTGCTCTTTTGATATCTTACCTGCACCCTCAAGCAAGATTTCACTATAATCAAGTACTATAGTGCTATTCTCTGAAGTATATGGCTTGGAGATGCTTTTTGTAATCTCCTTACGGCTATATGCCAAAAAAGTAAGTATCTTTTTTGTACTATCTCTCTTGGTAGAAGTTGCAATAATCCTCAGTTTTGAATCAAGTTGCAGAAGCTCTTTGCTCAAATGGTCCTTGATCTCTTTTTGTTGAGGATTTAAATAAAGATAGAAATAGTCTTTGACCAATTGCTGAGAAATGAATTTGATATCTTCGGAAGCTTTCTGAAGTTTTATATCATTTCTACCTGCTGTAGCATTTAACTGCTGTACAAACACAAAGAAAAGTATAAAAAATATTGACTTTAAAATAGTATTTTCTATGAAGATTTTCATCACACTTCACCTTTATTTGGCTATCATTAATTTTGTAAATCAACATACATTTTTGTTACTATATCCATTTCTCTCATGATATTGTCTGTTGTATTATATACAATAACAGGAAGACCGCCCTCTTCAACATCAAGATAGAAATCATAAACTATTTCCCAAAGTTCATCTACTTTTTCTAGTTTGATGTTGATCGCTGCAGAGTTGGTTTTATTGTTTATTAGCTTTATATGTGCCTCTGTGAACTCTTTTACCGCTTTATTCATCTGGTCAATACTGTTTTTGTCTTTTATGCCTGCCTGATAAGAGATGTAGTATTTTGCAATACGCTGAGAAAGCATGCGCTGTCTTCCAGACAGATCAATGAGTGCAGAAGATTGTTTTGGAGAATTTACTTTTATGAACTTTACAATGTACTGTGACCCCTCAAGCATCGATTCACTCAAGTCAAGCACCAAGGCAGCATTTTCACTACTATATTTAGCTGAGGAAATTGATAGAAAATCATCTTTACTCATGTTGACAAACCTGATCATTTTTTTAATCTTTTTATTTGAGATCTGAGTATTAATCTTTTCTAATGATTGGTTAAATTGTGCTATGGACTCTTTGAGTTGCTTGCCTGCTTTGCTCGGATTTACACCCATCTCCTTATAGAAATAGTTTTTGGCTATACGCTGAGAAAGCATACGCTGCTCGCCTGCTAGATTGAGCAATTCTGTATTTATATGAGTCTCTTCTGTTGTTTCTGCCATTGTTTCCGCTGTTGCTTCTACGACTTCTGCTGTTGCTGTCACTTCTGCTACTTCTGCT
>QMKU01000142.1 GCA_003646525.1 Campylobacterota bacterium | reverse complement strand
CATACTTATATTCATTTGATGGAGATCACAGAAGAGCTTTTCCAATCACTTTTTGAAAAGCTTAAATTGCGTCAAGTACTCCCTTATGGTGATCTGGAGATTGACTTTGCTACACCATTTGCAAAAATTCCGTATATCGAGGCATTGACGACTATAGGGGGTGTACCTGCTGATGTGGCAGTAGACGCAGAGAAAGCATTGGCGTATTTGACAGAGCATCATATCAAAGTAGACAGCAATTTGACACTAGGCTATCTACAGGCAGAACTATTTGACGAATTTGTCGAAAATAAACTGATCAATCCTACTTTTATCACAGATTTTCCAGTGGATATTTCGCCACTTGCCAGACGCTCCGATGACAATCCTGAGATTGCAGAACGATTTGAACTCTTTATCGCAGGCAAAGAGATCGCCAATGGTTTCTCTGAACTCAACGATCCACTAGACCAATATGAACGATTCAAAAGTCAAGTTGCTGCCAAGGATGCTACAGATGATGATGAAGCGATGCATATGGATACGGATTATGTCAAAGCACTTAGCTACGGTATGACACCCACTGCTGGAGAAGGCATCGGTATCGATAGACTTGTTATGATGCTTACCAACAAACACTCCATCCGTGATGTCCTACTCTTCCCTGCGATGAAACCAGAGGCACCAGAGCCAGAGGAGGTTATCGTTTCAGATGAACAGAAATGCAAAAAATGTGGCAACGAAAACCTAGATGAACTCAAACCTGCCAAAAAAGGCAAGGGTATGTTTTGTATTAATGTAGCGGAGTGCAAAAAAAGAGTGCAAAATAAGTAATCTGGCTAGAAGTGAAAAAAATACAATCAAAAAGGAAATATTATTATGAGTTACGCAATAGAGTCATTCGACCCAGAAATTTATGAAGCAATCAAAAATGAGCTACAGAGAGAGACAGATCACCTTGAGATGATCGCTAGTGAAAATTTCACTTTCCCAGAAGTAATGGAGGCGATGGGTTCTGTCCTGACCAACAAATATGCCGAGGGATATCCCTACAAACGATACTACGGTGGATGTGAATATGCCGATCAAGTAGAACAGATCGCTATCGATAGAGCCTGTGAACTCTTCGACTGCAACTATGCCAATGTGCAACCACACTCAGGAAGTCAAGCCAACGGTGCCGTTTATGCCGCGCTCATCAAAGCTGGTGACAAAATCCTCGGAATGGATCTCAGTCATGGCGGACACTTGACACATGGTTCCAAGCCAAGCTTTTCAGGCAAAAACTACCAGAGCTTTACTTATGGTGTCGAACTCGACGGACGAATCAATTATGAGCGAGTGATGGATATAGCCAAAATTGTCCAACCCAAGATCATCGTATGTGGTGCTTCTGCTTATGCTAGAGAGATTGATTTCAAAAAATTCAAAGAGATTGCAGATGAGGTCGGCGCAATCCTCTTTGCAGATATCGCCCATATCGCTGGATTAGTCGTAGCAGGAGAACACCCAAGTCCTTTTCCTTATGCTGATGTCGTTACTACCACTACACACAAGACCCTCGCAGGACCAAGAGGTGGTATGATCATGACGAACGATGAATCAATCGCCAAAAAGATCAACTCAGCGATCTTCCCAGGTCTACAGGGTGGACCACTCGTACATGTCATCGCCGCCAAAGCTGTCGGTTTCAAGCACAATCTTGCCACAGAGTGGAAAACTTATGCCAAACAAGTCAAGGTCAATGCTTCCAAGTTAGCCGAAGTGCTCATCAATAGAGGATATGATATCGTTTCTGACGGAACAGACAATCATCTCGTACTTGTCTCATTTCTCAGCAAAGAGTTCTCTGGAAAAGATGCCGATGCCGCACTCGGCGCAGCAGGTATCACTGTTAATAAAAATACTGTACCAGGAGAAACCCGAAGTCCTTTCGTTACCTCAGGTATCCGTATCGGTTCTCCTGCCCTCACGCGCCGAGGGATGAAAGAGGAGGAGTTCGAAATCATTGCCAACAAAATTGCCGATGTCCTAGACAATATCAATGATGATACTCTACACAACACGATCAAAGACGAGATGAAAACTCTGGCACAAAATTTTGTCATCTACGACAAAGCCATCTACTAAGGAGCCGCACATCGATTTTGACACGCTCAGCCTCAATGGCTCCCACTATTATGTTAAGCGCCGTTCGATTGTTGAGAAGATCACTTTTGAGCATCGAACTTTTTATGTCAAATTTGAACGGATCGATGAAACACTGACTGAGACAGTTGTCTCTCAGCATCTCAATCGCCAATACACTATAGCGGTTGCCCTTCTAGATCATGGGAGAATCAACAATCTTGTTCTCGAATACAGAGGGGGGAAACCTGCTCGTTTTTATCACACTAGCAAACATCTATTGCATACATTACAGATCGAAGATTATCAGTACTATAAAGGGAAAAAAAGTAACTATCTACAGCTTTTTATTCCTGTTGATGCCTTATCTCTTACAGAAGCAGATGATATGATACAGAAGATCTCCGATGAATTACAAATGAGACTCACTAAGGAGTGGAAATGTTTCCCCGATAAATCACTCCCAGAATGTTATAATATTATTACTCTGCCTTACCAAAAATACAAACCATAAGTTTAATATAGATTAATATGATATAATTTTGTAAAATTATTCTGGAGTGTTCTTCCTATGAAAAAAGATTACAGCCTTGACGACCTGATCATCGATGATATTAAACCTACCAAAAACAAAAATAGAGGTGTTCTTGCTATTTTAGCAGTATTTATCGCACTGTTAGTTATTGCGATAGTGATGACGCGTTTGTATCTAGGTGATAGTGACCAAAATGCAACCAAAGTTGGAGAAAAACATGAAGAACTCATCAGTCCTGAGCTCAAATTAGACTCCTCAGATCATGATCTTCTCGCTGACAAAGAAGCACTTGATCAACTCTCTTCAATGATGGAGGAGACACTCATCAACAAAACAGATCCTTCCTCAGAAGAGCTGAAAGATCCTGCATCATCACAAGTAGAGCCGATCAAGCCAGAAGTCATATTGATCAATGAGACAGATGCACAAAGTGCCAAAAAGCCTAACCAAGAGAAGCCTGTTCAGGATGAGCCTACTCAAAAGAAGCAAACACAAGTCAAAAAGAGTATTGAAATACCTACCCCTACAGTTAAAAAACCTGTAGCTAAAGTTAAACCCAAAAAGACGCAACCCAAAAAAGCCAAATCATCTTACTCCTACTATATTCAAGTTGGATCATTTACGACACAACCAAGCAAGCAATTTCTCTCTGTTATTAGCAAAAATGGGTTTCACTATAAGCTCAAAAAAGGCAAACTGCTGATAGGTCCATACAGTAGTGATGCCACTGCGAGAAGAGACTTGGCAAGAGTGAAGAGCAAGATCAACAAAAAAGCTTTTATCAAACATTTCTAAGAGGTCATCAATGCATCAAACTTTATTATACGACCAGTTAACTCCAGTGGCCCTCTATGGGCAAATCAAAGAGAAATATCAGTATGAAATCACCATGCTCTTCGAGAGTGTTGTCAATACTAGTGATGGAAACTTCAGCTTTATCGCTATCGGTGCACAAGAGCGCCTCAGCTACAAGAATAAGCAAACACGCTATAGCGACAAAAACAATATAGTGAGCCATCCAAAAGAGGATCCTTTCACTTTTCTCAAGCACTACTACCAACAGCAGAACAAAAAAGAGTATCAAGATCTTTCCCAAGAGCTAGGATTTAGTTTTGTTGATGGATTTATAGGCTTTATCGCTTATGATATGGTGAAAGTTTTCGAACCTACTCTTGAAGAGAGCATGGATGACCTGATCGACCCACTTGATACTCCAGATCTTGATCTGATCCGACCTAGAATTATTCTTGCTTATTCACACAAAAGTGCCAAGCTGACAATGATTCTCAATGATGATAGTGCCAAGGAGATGTTCGATCATATTACATCGATGCTACATCAACCTACTACCCCCATGCCCATCAAGGCTGTTCACTTGGACGGAGAAGGGCATTTCTCTATCGAAGAGAAGCGATTCAAGGAGATGGTTGACGAATCCAAGGAGCATATCCGAAGCGGAGATATCTTCCAAATCCTGCTATCGAATCGATATACACAAAAAGGTACGATCGATCCATTAAGTTTTTACCGTGTATTGCGTTCAAAAAACCCTTCCCCTTATCTCTTTTTGCTCGATTATGAGGAATTTTCTATCTGTGGCTCTTCGCCTGAAGTGATGGTGAGGCTCACGGACAATGAAATCCTCCTTCGTCCTATTGCTGGAACCAGAAAAAGAGGCAAAACCAATCAACGCGACCGAGAACTTGAAGAGGAGATGCTAAACGACCCCAAAGAGTGTGCTGAGCACCTGATGCTCATCGATCTAGGTCGAAATGATGTCGGACGAGTTGCCCAAACGGGTACAGTAGAAGTCACAGAGATGATGCGTGTCGAACGATACAGTCATGTCATGCATATGGTCAGTGATGTCGAAGCACAACTCGAAGAAGAGAAAGATTCGTTTGACCTTTTCGCCGCCACCTTCACTGCAGGCACGATGACTGGTGCACCCAAGATCAAAGCAATGGAGCTGATCGCAGAATTTGAAAAACTCAAACGAGGCTTCTATAGCGGTGCCGTCGGCTACTTCTCCTTCACTGGCAATATGGACAGTGCCATCTCTATCCGCACTTCACTGATCAAGGCTGACTCTATCACACTACAGGCAGGTGCAGGTGTCGTAGCAGACAGCATACCCAAGCTAGAATATCTGGAAGTAAAAAATAAGCTAGGAGCACTACTCTCAACACTCAAGGAGATGGAAGATCTATAGGTATTTTGATAATGCCAATGGAATAAGCACGGTATCTCTTGGAGCAGGGACT
>QMKU01000141.1 GCA_003646525.1 Campylobacterota bacterium | reverse complement strand
AGACCTTAGGGTCAGGACACAAACCGCTAATAAAAAAGGAGGTGAATTAGTGTTAATGATAACTTTTTACCTATAAGCATTCCCATCAAAGCAACCCTACGCTAAAATAAAAAGTGTCACATACCCCCCCAGCACTCACAGCCATCCAAATCCCAGAAGCAATCACTACCTACAACTATCAATGCCAAAACGACATAATGTAGTATCACTAAAGGCGATGAGAGCTTCAACTTCATCTATGATAATAATGGTAATAGAGCCTTGATCCAAGAAAACCATTTCTATTTCTACTTCTTATTTTTCTTCATCTTCTGCAATTTACGCCTTGCTTTCATTCGTTCTTTCATATCCTTGATGCGTCGTATATATTTTTCGTCACTATAATCTATCTCAACATTTTCGATCTCTTCACCTAGCTTGATCTTCAAGTGCTGTGATTTTTTCATCGCCAATATCTGTGAGGGGAAAACACTTCTATGCCCTGTCATCAAAAAAGAGATTACCGCAGTCACAGCGGCATAGTGAGCCACCTCTAGTCCAAAAAGTTCTCCTGCCATAATAATCGCTGCTATCGGAGCATTGGTTGCACCTGCAAGCACAGAAACAAAACCCAAAGCGGAAAAGAAAGCAATATGCTCTCCTGCTAAAGAACCAAACAGATTTCCAGCTACTGCACCTACGAAGAGTACAGGAGTGATGATCCCACCACTTGCACCACCACCCAATGAGAGTGAAGTAAAGAACATCTTGCCAAACATATCATACCAATGGATGGTATTTCTCTCATCATAGATAGAGAGAGAATCCTTGATACTGTCAAAACCAAGCCCCAGATAACGGTCTCCAATAAAATATGCAAAGAGAGCGATGATAACTCCAGCAACAAATGGTTTAAGTAACCAATGCCATTTTAGGTTGTGTATAAAGCGATGAACTGCATGCAATACGGTAATAAACAGATCAGTAACGATACCAAAAAAGAAGCCTGCCAAAATAACTAACATAATAAAATGCAGATCAATAGGAATATCAGTATAATAATTTCTAAGTGCAAAATAGCTATAATCTGCACCTAGGTAGTCTGCAGTGAGAAAGGCAGCAAATCCTGCAACAATAGAAGGCAAAAGAACATCATACATAATCGTACCCACGATCAGTATTTCGATACCGAAAATCGCTCCAGCTATCGGAGTCCCAAATACAGAAGCAAAACCAGCGGAGATACCGCAGATTACTAGTTTTTTTCTATCGTGTGTATTGAACTTGAACAGTGAGGCAAAAGCAGAAGATGTAGCAGCTCCTAGCTGCGCACCTGGACCCTCTTTTCCTACTGAGGCACCTGCAAATATACTGATCAGCGTAGCCAGCACTTTGACTGGAATGATAGCGAGTTGTATCTTGCCGTCATTTTTATGTATAGCCTCTATCACCTTCTCTGTACCATGTCCTTCTGCATTTGGTGCCAGCTTCCTGATGATATAAACTGTCAGAGCCAACGCAAATGGAAGCATGAAATAGTAAGGAAAGGGCAAAAGTTCTCTAGACTTCTCGGCGCTACTTAGTATTTTTAGAAAAAATGTGATCAGTGCGCCGATCACGACACCCATAAGAGAGGATAGAAACACCCATTTTACCAAAGATGCAAATACAAAACTTTGTTCTACTAAATGACGCTTCATACTACTCCTATAATTATCAATAAAACTGTCGTATTGTACATTTATCTTTATTCAACATAGGTTATGCTATTGATACAAATCAAGACAAATCTAATTTAAACTGATTACAATATAACCTTATAATTATAAAAATGGATGCTTATCATGAAATATTTTCTCTTCTCTCCCTTGCTCTTGCTGACCGCACTAGATGCCAAACCTGTATTGGAAAACCAAAGCTGTAAAGTTTGTCACCCTCAAATCTATCAAGAATATCAAAATTCTATGCATAGCAAATCATCTATCTATAAAGATATATTGCATAAAGCAGTCTGGGATAAACATCCAGCAAAAGCAAAAGGAGAGTACAGCTGTGCCAAGTGTCATACACCATCAGATCATCAACTCATGAATGGCAAAAGTCAACTAGCCGATAACCCTACACAGCAGTCCGAACCTATCTCCTGTCAATTGTGCCATCAAATAGAGAGCATTGAAAAACATGCAAAATCAAACAAAAACATCTTCACTTCAAAAGATAAACATTTTTTCTCTGCCAACAAAGAGAAAAAAGGAGAAAAAATTAAATTCAAGCAAGAGAGTCGATTTTTTGGTTTGCTGACCATACAATCAGGTTCACCCCATCACAGCATTGATTACAGCAATGAAAATTACTATAATGGTGATGCTTGTATGGGATGCCATTCACACAAGCAAAATGCCAAAGGCTTTATAGTTTGCGATATGGAAGTCAAGCAAGGAGACTCCAAAGAGACTTGCATCAGCTGTCATATGCCAAAAGTACAAGGATCGCTTGCCAATCACAAAGAGAGTCCCTCTCATGCTTTTCATGGATTAAGCATACACAATAGTCCAGCTCAAACACTTGCAAAATATGTCAAACTCACTCTGGATCAGCAAGCAAATGCTTTTGATATTATGATCAAAAACGAAGCAACACACGCACTTTTTCCTCAACCCCTTCGACTTGCTCAGCTGAGAGTCAATATCGAAAGAGAAGGCAAAACTATTCCCCTCAAAACTGAATCATTTGTCAAGATAATCGGAACAACAGGAAAAATGTCTATGCCTTGGTTAGCAGATAGTATCATCTCAGACAATTCTATCAAGGCACTTGAGACACGCAAAATACATTATGATATAACACTTCAGAAAACAGATAAGCTTATTGTCGTGTTTGGCTACTATGTAATCAGCCCCAAAATAGCAAAGAAGCTTAATATCACCGACAAAGAGACAATAAAATTCATTCCACTCACTAGCAAAAGATTTATACTCCTAGAGACCAGCGAACAAGATAAATAAGGCATCCTTCATATCGAATAAAAGGTAGTTTACAATGTTGTAGGTGCGACCATGTCGCACAAATGATGATCTGCTCGTGTGACACGGTCACACCTACAAAATCCAATAAGTTTAAAGTGTAAACTACTTATGAAGTACTGACTCATATTTCTTCATAAGTATAGGTTTATTCAAAGTAGATTCTTTGAGATCTATCACTTTCAAACAGTCATCTTTTGCCAATTGTACATAGAGTGAAACTTCAACTTTATCACCTTCTTTTAGTCCTTCAACAGAATATGTAACTGTTTTGGTCTCTCTTGCTCCGAGGTTATTAATAACACCACGCTCTGTTGCAGTAGCAGGAATCAGAATTTTTTTACCATGATTCTTGAAAGATAATGCGAAGTAGCCCTGCACATCTTCACTAGGATTTTTATCAAAATTTTTCCAAATTATCTTGTCGTCTCTGAGAACTTTTATATCCAAGTACTTTACTCTTGCAGCTTGAATAATAAGAGGATGGTCCATCTTATTTGTCAGTGCTATTATAAGCTTGTCTCTCTCACTGCTGATGTTGATATCAACACTTTTTTCACGCATCTCTTTGTTGTGAATACCGAGAAACTTATGACTAGCATGCCGACCTCTAGCTCGCTTGTCCATTTTCTCTGCTCCACCCTCCACTTCAGGCATATGACACTTGATGCAACCTCCACTATCCTGCTTGTCATCCATAGCTCTAAATATAGTCACATTGTTATCATTTTTCTTATGAGAGTGACATCCCATACAGACCATCTTGCCATAGATAGGGTTATTGGTCGAAGAGTGTTTATCACTATCATCTGGATTGTTAAGTCTGCCATATATGGTAGGCTTATACCTCTCTGCTTGTCGTGCTTTGATATTTATATTAAATTCATGTGATTTTTTGACATAGGCTATAGTATGACAAAAGAAACAAGAGACACCATCACTATGTGTTTTATTACTTTTTTTTGGTCTAGCTTTTCCGCTTATGAGATCCTTGAGATTATCGGCCATAGGCATATGACAAGTGGCACACACATACTCTTCTGTACTGACGGTATCAGCTATTTTTCTATGAAGTTCATTTGTAAAATAGCTACTGGAGTGGCTAGAACTCTGGTACTCTTCGTATATCTTCTCATGGCACTCATTACAGGAGTGATTGTCAAGATATTTAGCTTTAGCCGAAAATAGAGAGAGAGGTAGAATAAATAGTAGTAAAAAAAGAGCGCGCATCACAAAATACCTTTGGTAACTTATTGAAATAATTTTATAATTACTTCAAGAAATTACCCTCCCCCAAGGGGGCTGGGGAGAGAGTAGTATCAATTATGCACCAGGAATATGTTGTCTGTGCTCAACTGAATATGTAAATGTAGGAGTAGTCAAGTTTTCTATATATTTGACAAACTCACCTGTTTTAGAGTTATAGATACCGATTCTACCAGTAGTCCACTCAGAGATCATTGTCCACTTACCGTGGTTAGCTGGCTCTGCATGAAGTAGTCTAGGTTGAACTGGATCTTTTACTGCTGGTCCAATTTTGTCAGGCATAGGCAAAATTGTCTCTTTACCAAATGCTTTTTCGTTAACTGCTACTTTTGCATGCTGTGTAGCATCCCAAGTTTGGAGAACTTTTTTAGTTTTAGCATCGATAAGTTGACCCTCTTTTTTACCAACCTTGATAATTCTATCTGTTTCAAGAGTATCTTTGTTGACTAGGTGAACTTCGTTGTAAAACTCTGGCTTGCCAAGTACATTGTCTGCCCATAGGTATGGAGTATCATGCGCTGTACCAATAAATAGACCACCACCATTTGTTTTAACTTTTTTGACAACTTTCCAGTCTGAATCCCAGATAACAACAGAACCAATATTCATACTAACTGTAGCGTGAAGTTGTTTCTTTTGTCCTTT
>QMKU01000140.1 GCA_003646525.1 Campylobacterota bacterium | reverse complement strand
ATTCCCACGCAGGAGCGCAATGCCAATGAAATAAGGAATTATCGTAGGGGCAATCCCTATGTGGTTGCCCTAATTAGGGTAGCCACTTAGGGCTACCCCTACAAGTTTTATTCAAAAAAAGCTTATTTCATTGGCATTGGGGTGTACCTCATAAAATATGAGGTACAGTAGATTTTAGTGGTGACTCTTCAGTATAAGAATAGTCATTCTGATATTGATAGCGACAAATCTAACAATTTGCCAAAGAACACAAGTTCTAAAAAATTTTTGTGTACCTAGTGGGATCATTGTTCCAAATTGAGGACTATATGGTTCGATATGGTTTATATGTTTTGATGCCATTGCATTCTCCTAATAATTTATTTATATAAATGAGGTAAAACCTCACTCTAACTCTCTCTACTCTGGGATTAGAGTCCAGCCTGGCTTGAGTTTGGCTTTCCACATAAAGACAAAGTGAAGGACATGCTTCACCCAGTGTGCAGCAAGACCTAGCTCACCAGTTGTACCATTGAGATCTCTACCAGTACCTGGATACTTTTCAAAATCTTGAATGATAGGATAGACAGTCATAGCAGCAGCAGTACCCGTAAAGAGACCCTTGCCAGCAGATGCGACACATGCAGCACCCATCTCAGCCATACAAGCAGTATGCGTAGGTTCAGTTGCACCATTTTGCATCATATCTACAACACTCTGAGCTACAGCCTTGCCCATCATGGCAGATGGCATACCTGTTCTAGGTGGTGTAGGGTTGATGGGAGTTCCATTTGGAGAACTCATAGGCTTTGAGATAGTATGCGGTGGTGCGAAAGCGATACCAACAGCAAATATATTTTTGTAAGCAGGAGTCTGAAGTGTTCGTGGCCAGTCAGATGCTTTCCAGTTCTCATAAGCACCAGCATCATACTTTGCATCAACTTTCATGAAGCCATTTGGAGCAAATACATCACTAGTGATATCACTACCATCTTTGGCAAAGGCTTTGAGACCTACACCTGCAAATGGTGGGATCAGCATAGCAAAATCAAACTCTTGAGTATCCATCTCACCATCGAGTGATTCATAAGTTACTTTACCGGCCTCTACCTTGTTGACATGTGCTCCGAGTATCCAGTCCATACCTCTCTCAGCATAGAGAGACTCTGCAAAGATCTTACTGGAGGTTGCAAAGCCACCCATCTTGAAGTGGATACCACCCATACCAAAGTCACCAAGGAATGATTCATTTGTGATGAAAGTGATATCAGCCATCTCTCTTACACCAGCCTCTTTAAGCGTATGTTCGATGTTGAAGATATACTCAAATGCAGCACCTTGACAAGTACACATTCCGTGACCTGTACCGATAAGGAATGCTTGTCTCTCACCATTTTTCATCTTTTCAATACATGCATTAAGCTCATGGTTGGCATGCTCTGCATGGTCTGCTGTACATACAGATACTGTATGCTCACCGAGGTTAGTTCCCTCGCCTAGACCTGGCGTTGCACCAAAGTTTAGTTTTGGACCCGTTGCATTGATAAGGTAGTCATAAGTTAACTCTTCAGTTTGACCAGCTTTCGTCTCATCAGTATACTCTATGACAATATAAGGAGTCTCTCCATCAGCATTACCTTCAGGGTGAATTCCTACTGCTTTCGCTTGTCTATAGTCAATACCTGCTTTTTCATAAACGGGAGCGAGTGGGAAGACAACCTCTTCTTTTGACATTCCTCCTACGCCTACCCAAATATTGGATGGAATCCAATTCCACATACTGTTTGGTGTGACAACAATCACTTCGTGATCTTTGCCGAGCATATCTTTTGCGAATGTAGCTGCTGTATGTCCAGAGACACCGCCACCCATTACTATCAATCGAGCCATAGCAATCCTTTTAAACTTAAATTTATTCTTATATTTTAGAGCAATGTTTATTAAATTAAATTTAAATTTAATAAATTTACAAGAATGATTATGTACTATTATTTAGATAATAAAATGTAATTATACTAGGAGGCACAACACCTATATTTATAAGTATTTATGATAAAATAAATTTGATGAATATCAGTTAGGAGGTCATTTTGCACTATCTTTTCTATCTACTCTTGGTGTTTGCCATGATACTTCCTGCAAGCACACTACCTACAAGTACACTACAACTTTCGATCTCCTCTTCTCCCGCGAGGATCAATCCGCTTCTGGCAACTGATTCAGCAAGCTCTGAAGTAGCAGGCTATATTTTCAATGGTTTAGTGAAGTTTGATAAAAATGGCACGATAGTCGGTGATTTAGCAGAGAAGTTCTATTTTGAAAATAACAAAACACTAATATTTGAACTACACAGGGGTGTGAAGTGGCATGACGGCAGGCTATTTGATGCAGATGATGTAGTCTCTACCTACAATTTGTTGCACGCTCCCAAACTAGTCACACCATATAAAGATGATTTTAAATATGTTGAAAGCGTAGAAAAGTTGGGCAAGTATCAAATACGCGTTACCTATAAACAACCATACTTTAAAGCCCTCTCTATCTGGATGATGGGGATATTGCCCAAGCATCTATGGGAGAAGGTAGATGATCCGATGACTACAGCACTCAACAAACTCCCAGTAGGAACTGGTCCTTATAAATTGACTAAACCATTCAAAGTCAACGAGAAGATCGTACTAGAGGCAAATCCTGACTATTTCATCCATCCACCTCATATATCAAAGATAAATATGCACTATATTAGCGATCCCTCTACACAGTTCATTACTCTCAAGGCGGAAGAGTTAGATATCGGTAGCTTGGATCCTCTACAGATGGAGAGACAACTCAATGCAGAGTTCAAATCATACTATCAGTTGATAGAGCAGCCATCTCACTCTTATACATATATGGGATTTAACCTTCGTCAAAAACTTTTTCAAGAGAGGGGAGTGAGAGAGGCTATAGCTCTTGCTATAGATAGGAGAGAGATCATAGATCTTCTATTCTTTTCCCATGGGACAGTTTGTCAGGGGCCTTTTATGCCAGGGAGTGATGCTTATCCTAAAGACTTCACATCATATATATACAATCCACAAAAGGCAAAGAGTATACTCCTCTCATTGGGATATGACCAGAACAACCCTCTATGCTTTGAGCTAGTGACCAATACTGGGAATGATACGCGCGTATATGCAGCTCAGATCATTCAGCATCAGTTGCGAAAGGTGGGTATAGAGATGACCATACGAACCATGGAGTGGCAAGCTTTTCTCAATACAGTAGTAATGCCTCATCAGTTTGATGCCGTATTGTTGGGTTGGAGTCTATCTCTCATCCCTGATGCTTATAGTATTTGGCATAGTGATGGAGATAAAAAAGGTGGATTTAACTTCATCGGCTATCACAATGATGATGTAGATCGTATGATCATAGAGTCAGAAAAAATAGTTGACCGTAAACAGTTTGATACGATATACCGTAAGATATTTGCAGAGATCGTGCGTGACTATCCATATGTTTTTCTATATATACCTAACTCCATTACAGCAATCAATAAGAAGATTGAGGGGATTGAACCCTCCATTACAGGCATAAATCACAATCAAATTGATTGGAGCAAATCCAAGTAAAAAGGTAAAATACAATGCAACAAGAGCAAGTTATTTTGTTTGACCTAGATGGAACCCTGATAGACTCTACAGAGGCTATCTTGGAGAGTTTTGATCAAGCTTTTGACTATTTTGGAGTAGAGACTCCATCTGCTGAGATGATCACAGCCCAGATCGGACATCCACTAGATCTGATGTTTATATCTCTAGGCGTAGATAGTGCAGAGGTGCGAGAGTTCGTAGCAGTTTACAAAAAACACTATCGTAAGATAAGCAGAGAAAAAACATATCTACTAGCAGGTGCGAGAGAAGCAGTCGAGATGGCTTCTAAGGTCGCTAGAGTTGGAGTGGTTACGACTAAAACAGCAAAATACTCTATCGAACTATTAGAACACTTTGAATTGATGGATTACTTTGAAGTGTTGATAGGAAGAGAAGATGTGGAGTTCCCAAAGCCACATCCAGAACCTATTCTCAAGGCTCTCTCTAGGTTAAAATCAGATACAGATATGTGCTGGATGATAGGTGATACTTGTATGGATATCATATCAGCACAATCAGCTGGAATCAATGGGGTAGCTGTAGCATCTGGTTATGGTTCAAGAGAGCAATTGTCAGAGTGTTGTTCTTTTATTGCAGAAAGTGCGTTAGATGCAGTCTCTTATATAGTAAGAGATTAAAAAAATCATCATTTCAAGCGTTCTTTAAGAGTGCTGAGAATACAATTAACATAACACTATATTTTGATAGGAGATAAAATGGTTGAAATTAGATGGCATAGTCGTGCAGGTCAAGGCGCAGTATCTGGAGCCAAAGGACTAGGGGATGTTGTTGCGACAACAGGAAAAGAAGTACAAGCTTTTGCACTTTATGGTTCTGCAAAAAGAGGGGCTGCTCTGCGAGCTTATAATAGAATTTCTGATGAACAGATTTTTAATCATGCAAAGTTTATGCATCCTGATTTTGTTTTGGTTATTGACCCTGCCTTGGCATTTACAGATAATATTACAGAAAATGAAGCTGAAAATACAAAGTATATCATCACAACACACCTTAGCAAAGAGGAACTAATCGCTGGCATTCCAGCTCTTCAAGGAAAAGAAGATAGAGTATTTACTTTGGATTGTGTACAGATCTCTTTGGATACTATTGGTAGATCAATGCCAAATTCACCAATGCTCGGAGCACTTGTAAAAAAGTCAGGTCTGTTTGAGTTGGACTATTTTTTAGAAAATATGAAAAGAGTGCTTTCAAAGTTTCCACAAAAGATCATTGATGCAAACATGGATGCTATTACTAGAGCATACAATGAAGTGAAGTAGAGAGGAGTTAGAATGCAAGAT
>QMKU01000139.1 GCA_003646525.1 Campylobacterota bacterium | reverse complement strand
GAATAGTGCTGAGTTGGACGAACAGGAATCCACTCCTCTGCTGGGTCTATCCCCAAAAAGTTTTCGCAAATCTCTTTGACTTCTCTGAGGTTCTTTTCAATATGCTTGCGTCCCAAAATGGTAATATCTAGCCATAGATGATCTCCATAGCGGGATTTGACCCCTTTGCCTTTCCTCATATGTTCCGTCATTCTCCGGCTCACAACATCCCTAGATGCCAACTCTTTTTTGTCTGGCTCATAATCGGGCATAAATCGGTAGCCATCTTTGTCGAGAAGCAGACCTCCGTCACCACGACAACCCTCGGTTGTCAGGATACCGACTGGTACGATAGCAGTTGGGTGAAACTGGATTGCCTCCATATTACCCAAAGTTGCTACGCCTGTCTCAATAGCAATAGCTTGACCGATCCCTTCACAGATCACGGCATTGGTTGAGACGGAGTATATTCTTCCATATCCACCAGTAGCAATAGTAGTTGCCTTGGATACATAAGCTACCAATTCACCACTCATGAGGTTTCTCGCTATTGCACCGTAGCAACGACCCCCTTCATGTATGAGTGAAATGGCTTCAAGTCTCTCATGAATCTCGACTTTGTCCTCGTGTGCTTTGTTGTCCATAGCATAAAGCATACTGTGTCCCGTACCATCCGAAGTATAGCAGGTGCGCCATTTTTTGGTACCGCCAAAGTCTCTTGCGGTGATGAGTCCGTGAGACTCATCTTTCTCATGAATCGTCACTTTTTTGGCATTGATAATCGCTTCACGATCACCCTTTTCTACTCGACTCCAAGGTACACCCCAAGCAGCAAGTTCACGAATAGCTTTAGGTGCACAGTGGGTAAACATTCTTGCTACCTCTTGGTCAGCTCCCCAGTCACTACCTTTGATAGTGTCCATGAAGTGTACATCTTCATTGTCGCCTTCTCCCATCGTAGAGTTTGCCAAACTTGCCTGCATACCACCTTGTGCAGCAGCTGAGTGTGATCGCTTGGGTGGGATAAGTGTCAAAACAACAGTATCATGCCCTCGCTCCTTGACTCCAGTTGCAACCCTCAAACCTGCAAGTCCACCACCTATGATCAGTACATCCGTATAGATAATCTTCATCTATGCAATCCCCCCTTCGTATTGTTGTATACTTGCGGTCGGTGTGTATCGTTCACCAACCTTGTCTTGGTGCGCTATGCCGATCTTGATATAAGCTGCTAGTGTTAATAATCCCAAAGTGAGAAAAAATGCAGTGATGATATATTTGGCTCTTTTGTATCTCTTCCTGCTCGCTTTTGGATCTTTTCCTTCTAGCCAACCCCATTTCATCATCAATCGATATAATCCTATTGAACCGTGAAACTCAACAGCCAAGAGTAACAAAAGATAAAGGGGTGCCATCCATTGACTGACGACTCTGTCAGCTGAAGCGTAGGGACCGATATCACCAGAATTTGTCATTATAATATAGAGGTGTACCGATCCTAGGAAAAACATAACAAAACCAGTCATAATTTGATAGAACCACAGTGTTGTATCTGAGTGCTTCATCTGTTTCATATGTTGTTTGTAAATGCGATATTCTCGGTAGCTTCCTGGAAATTTGCGCATTGCAACCAAGGCATGCAGAATAAAAATAGCAAAGACTATAGCCACTGAGATTGTCACTATGGCAGGATAGGATTTACCAAAGATATACTCGCCTTCAAAAAATTTCGTGACAGTATACATCGCATCATTTCCGAGTAAAATAGTTGAAACAAAAAGCATATGTCCCCACATAAATAGTGCAAGAAATAGACCAGTTGCACTTTGAACAAAATCAAGTTTTGCTGGCATGGGATCAAATTTATGTCTACGACTACCACTTTCACTCTCACTCTTTTCGAGTTCACTCATTATTAACTTCCTTTGTGTATCATAATTGGCTAAGAATCATCTTAAATCTATTCCTCTGATGATCTTAATTCCTTTGAATTATAGTGTGTTAGTCATTAAAAATAGGCTTTTAAGGTGATTTTTCTATGATTCTAGTCACTCATTACACTGAAGGGCAGAATATTTGAGCCACTATCTTTGGATAATTCTTGGCCTATGCCCTGTTTTAGAGGTGCTCTTAAATTGATTTAGCTATAATATCTTCAATTTTGTGAAATGAAATGAGGAGCTGATAATGCTACTTTTTACACCAGAACCAAAGAGAGCCAATAGGGAGCCAATTTATGATATTTGAACATGAAATTCCTAGTGGAAGTAGGCTATATTTTGGTAAAAGTGCCAAGCTAAAACGAAAGATTGAGAATATCGCTGGAGAGAGACTCGAAGCCTTGGGTTTTGAAGAGATAGTGACACCGATATTTTCCTATCATCAACATGATAGCTTCCCTAATCTAAAGCCTTTGGTTAGGCTCAATGATGAAGAAAATCACGAAGTAACACTGCGTGCAGACAGTACTGTAGATGTCGTGCGCATCGTGACGAAAAGGCTAGGTCGAAGTATGCAGTCCAAGAAGTGGTTTTATATTCAGCCGACTGTTACCTTCCCTACCAAGGAGCAGTATCAAATAGGTGCCGAAGTGATAGATGGTAGTTTCGATGAAGTCGTCGATGTCACCTTGCAACTCATGAAGTCACTAGAGTTAGCACCAGTTTTGCAACTTGCCAATATTCGTATACCGCATCTATTGAATGAGAAATACGGTATTTCGTTGGATCTTTTGCGTTCAACCAATATAGAAAAAATTTTACAAGTAGATTTGCCGTGGATTGAAAAGCTGGTTAGGTTGCATAGTATAGAAGATCTCTCTGACTTAGATAGCTTCCCAGCAGATATTGCTATTGAGCTGGAAGAGATTGGGCGTGCGGCTTCTAAAATAGTGTATGCCAAAATCGTTATTTCACCGCTTTATTATGCCAAAATGCGCTATTATGAGTCATTGACTTTTAAAATGTTTGAAGGCAATAGTCTCTTGGCCATGGGTGGCATCTATACGGTAGATGATACAGAAGCAGCAGGGTTTGCACTCTATACGGATGAGTGTATCAGACATAAAATGAGTAGAGAATAAAAAAGGATGAGCAAAGAGATGAATAGAGCAGATCTGATCGTAGGACTCCAATGGGGTGATGAGGGAAAAGGAAAGATTGTTGATCATATGGCACAAACCCATGATGTGGTGTGTCGATTTGCCGGAGGGCACAATGCTGGACATACAATAGTAGTCGGGGAGAAGATTTATGCATTACATTTGATCCCCTCAGGTGTCTTGAACCCTAAAGCTATGAATATAGTAGGCAATGGAGTAGTACTCTCTCCTGTTGATTTCATTGAAGAGATGAGCCAATTTAATAATTTGAAAGAGAGGCTTTTTATCTCGGATAAGGCGCATCTTTTGCTCCCTTATCATGCTTTGATCGATCAAGCACGGGAGAAAATGAAAGGTGACAAAGCGATTGGCACTACTGGCAAGGGAATAGGACCAGCGTATGGAGACAAGATCGCTAGAGTAGGGCATCGAGTAGGGGAATTACAGCATCCTGAAAAACTTGTAGAAAAAATCATGCATCATTTTCAAAAGAATCAAGCTATATACGAAGTCATGGGTGTGGAGATACCTGACAGATCAACACTTCTGGAGGAGCTTGAGGGGTACAAAAATATCCTTGCACCTTATATAGTTGATACTACACTACTCGTCTGGAAAGTGTTGGATGAGGGGAAGAAAGTACTCCTAGAAGGTGCACAGGGGACAATGCTTGATATTGATCATGGAACCTATCCTTATGTCACGAGTTCAACAACAGTAAGTGCTGGAGCTTGCAGTGGATTGGGGCTCAATCCCAAAGACATTGGCAAGGTGACAGGTATCGCCAAAGCTTACTGTACGCGTGTAGGAAATGGTCCTTTTCCTAGCGAGGATTTTAGTAAAGATGCTGAGAGATTACGCAAAAGCGGTCATGAATTTGGCACTACAACAGGTCGTCCAAGACGCTGCGGTTGGTTTGATGCTGTGGCGATGAAGCATGCAGTGCGTATCAATGGTGTGGATCAAGTGGCATTGATGAAACTTGATGTCTTGGATGGTTTTGATGAAATAAAAGTTTGTACAGGTTATGAAGTTGATGGTAAGGTGATTGATTATGTTCCGTATGATTTGGAAGATGTCAAGCCTATATATGAAGCGTTTCCAGGCTGGAACAGGACGGAGGGTATTAGAAATTTTGATGATCTTCCTGATACAGCAAAGTCATATATCGAAGCACTTGAAGCGATGATAGGGGCTAGGATGGGGATAATCTCTACAAGCCCACAAAGAGAAGATACGATAATTAGGGGAAAATAAAATGAGACTCAAACGACAACAGACAGGTTATGTCGCGACAAAGATCGGCATTGATCTCACCAATGCACCTTTTATCACGATGCCGAAAGGTAGAGATGCAGTCGTGGAATCGATGAAAAAGATTATCGACGAAAATCTCAAAAAAGAGCATGCACTTGATGAAAAAGTCAAAGATATCATCGATGAAAATTATGATGAGATCGAATTTCAGCATGCAGATGAACGGCAACTCTTCTTTATGATCAAAAAGCGGATGGCAGCTGATTATGGAGTGATCATGAATTATGATGACCGCTACAATGACTTGGCACATACTATCTTGGATGAACTCTATGAAAACTATCTGATCGAGTATGATGTAAATGAAAATCAGATCAAAAATGTTATCTTCAAAGGATTTAAAGCCTTTGCAGATGCCTATGATGAGATCGATGATATTGTTTATGAAAAGATCAAGCATATGGAGAGGGAAGTGATTCCTGGTAGTCAGGATTATGAGTTGCTTTATGAGCGACTGTATCAAGAAGAGTTATCAAAAAGAGGCATGCTTTAGATACTAAGGAATAGAATAGAAATAACTCCT
>QMKU01000138.1 GCA_003646525.1 Campylobacterota bacterium | reverse complement strand
TTCAAGGTTGACATTTTCTTATCCTCCCTTTTCTTCTATTGTAGCACAAACTGTACTTTTTGTCTGTTTTTTAGTGATTTTCTTTTGGTGGGGAGGTTCAGTTAGAATTGCTGGTTTTTGTATAATTCCTTAGTTTAACGATGAAAATATGTTATACTTGTTAAATGAGCATTTCTAAGTTAGAAAAAGGTATTTTGTGGGTAAAGTTGATAAGATAAAAGAGCAAATTGGATGGCTAAAAGTTGTATTTGGTATATTGTCGGCTATTGCGATCTCTTTAGTTGGGTTCTTAGCAACCAATTATCAAAAATCTGAGCCAATTATATCTATCTTAGCAATGTCTTTTGTGTTGATGCTGTCATTTGCAATAATTATTGTGAACAAAAAGGCATTTAATAAAATAGATGAATTAGAGGAGTTATAAAATGGTATGGACAATTGTTGTTAGTATTATAGCAGTTATGATTGCTTTTGGTTATGTTGTTTTTGAGATAAATAATCATAAAACTCGTAACCTTTAACCTAGAGGCATAGGAGTCAGGTAACAACTACAACTAATCAGGCATCCTTCATAAGTAGTTTACAATTTAAACTTATTGAGTTCGTAGGTGTGACCGTGTCACACGAGCAAATCATCATTTGTGCGATATGGTCGCACCTACAACATTGTAAACTATCTTTTATTAAATATGAAGGATGCCTATAATCAAACATGCAGAATATAAAGGGTTTATAATGTGCGCTGTAGAGTATTATAGTTATAGTGATTATGTACAATGGGAAGGTCAGTAAATCAACTGCAAAACGAGACGAAAAAGTAAAGTTTAAGCTCTATGAAGCAGAGAAAGTTCTCTATTATATCTTAGTCTATCCTGATGATTTAAAAGCAAAGATTTATAGACTTGAAAATAATAAATATACCAAAGAGGGCGATTTTTCTTTGGAGTCTTATAAATTTGAAGAGACAACATGTGGAGCTTCTATTGATTTCAAGAATGTATTCAATCGTTTTAGGAAGGATAACTTTATCAATTAAAATCCTTATTTCATTGGCATTGCGCTAGAGCGACGGGAACTAGATAAATCATTACTAGATTATAGCACATTCATAATCTTTATTACCGTAATCTATTGCCCCCCTATCTTTGTCGCTGTCAAAAAAAGATAATCTTTTCCAGTGATAGTGACACGAAATTTGTGTTGTTGTAGATACTTTTTGCAAAAATAGATATCCTTGATCACAAGTGACATTTCAGAAAAATTGTAATTTGGGGCTTTGGCTCCGTAGATCATTTCGCCATCTATCCAGCGACAGTTTGGAAAGCCTAGGATGACTGCTCCGTTTGGGGTGAGGTGGTTTTGGATCAGTGACATAAAGAGAGGCTTGAAGTTTATGTTTGGGCTCTGTAGGGTTCCTATAGAGATGATGAGGTCAGCTCTCGGAAGCTCTAGTGCTTGGAGATGGTTGATATCGTGGCAGTAGAAGGTGACATTTTCTTCTGGGAAAAGTACTTCTGCCTTTTTGATCGCTGATGGACTATGATCGATACCGATGAGCTTCATCTGTCGATAGTTGCTCTCGTCTACTATAGTTTTGATCAAGTCAAATTCATCGCCACTATTGATACCTAGGTCAAGAATACTACATCGATCTAGTATCTTGACTTGACGCAGTGCCTGTAGGTAAGCAAAGAGAAAAGCTGGCTCTTCATTTTTGCGAATAGTGGAAAAGTGAGAATCTGTACCATACTTCTCTCTTTTGTCCTGTAGCTTGACCCGATGAAAAGAGTCAGATCTATCAAGCTTTTGGAAATAGAGTATGACTTCATTCTCATCTATGAGTTTTGGTGTCAACATACGACAATATAGAATCTCAGCCAAATCCCCCCAAGCTTTCCAACTGTGATGCAGGCAGGGTAAACCATTGATGTCAAGTAGGCTATCAGAGTAGTGTTGTCTACCTTTGTCTGGATTTGGGATTTGGAAAACGATGCTCTCTGCTGGTTGTATACTCGAAATCATCACCTCAAGATAAGTTAAAATCTCAAATATTGTTTCATTTGTGAATTTTTTCATTTTTCTCTTCTAATTTTGTTATAATACTACCATGAAAAATAGATTTAAAATAAGAGTTGTATTGTTAGCGTTGTTTTTGATGCTAATCCAACTTCATGCCAACAAGACAATAGCCGTGGATTTGTGTGAGCAGATAGCCTATGCCTACGAAGATGGGAAGGTTGTTTTCAGTGGCCGTATTTCGTCTGGTATCCCTAGTCGCCGTACACCTACAGGGACATTCACGATATTGGAAAAGAAAAAAAAGCACAAATCATCACTCTGGCCCAAGCCAAACGGGGGTGCAAAGATGGATTATCTATTGCGTTTGACTTGGGACGGTATCGCGATGCACCTAGGTCCAGTGCCAAATCATCCTGCATCTCATGGATGCATCCGAATGCAGAGAGGTTTTGCGGAGAAGATGTGGAGATGGGCAGATACGGGGATGGAGGTTACTGTCGAGGGTATGCCACCACACATCGTGAATGTCAACAGAATGTTTCCTTGGAGATATGAGACTACTTGGCTTGAGGGATGGTGAGGAGTAGAATGAAGGAGTTTTCTGTAAGTTACTATTTGGATAGAGTATCCAAATATGCTGGTTTGTTTGCAGCGGTATTGGTGGTTGCATTGGCGTTGTTGGTGACTTATGATGCGATGATGCGTTATCTATTTTCGGCTGGTTCTATTGCGCTTCAGGAGGCTGAATGGCATCTTTATGATGTGATTTTCTTACTGGGGATCTCGTATGCATTGAAGCATGATAGGCATGTACGAGTTGATATTTTTTATGAGCACTATTCCAATCAGACTCAAGCATTGATCCAAATCTTTTCCATGCTCTTTTTGGTGATACCTTTCTCTCTGTTGTTGATGGGTAATGCTTGGGATATGACGATACAGAGTTTTTTTCAACATGAAATTTCCAGTGACCCTGGAGGGCTTACGCATCGCTATTTGATCAAAGGGATTATCGTCATTGCCTTTGGACTTCTGATACTGCAAGCTGTGAGTGAGACGCTAAAAGCCTATCATAGACTCACTTCTCACAAGAGACTATGGATATTGCTCTCTTTTTCTCTTTTCATACCTTTCTTAATTTTTTTAAACTTCTATTTTGACTGGGTTTTTTGGTTTGATCCTCTCTTTTTGATGTTTGCACTCTCATTGGTACTATTACTTTCGGGCTTTCAAGTTGCTTTTGTTTTTGCGGGTGTTGCACTCTTTTTTGCTCTGATCTCTGACGAAGTTGGATTACTTGTATTTGAGATGCTACCTTATCGGATCTACGGGATTATGGGTAATATTACGCTGATGGCAATTCCCCTCTTTATATTGATGGGGTTGATCCTAGAGAAGTCAAAGATGGCAGAGGGACTTCTGATATCTATGGGCAAACTCTTTGGTCCTGTGCGTGGAGGTTTGGCGATATCTGTAGTGCTTGTGGGTGCGATATTGGCAGCTAGTACTGGTATCGTGGGGGCATCAGTCGTGATGATGAGTTTGATCGCACTACCATTGATGCTCAAGCATGGATATAGCTCTTCTCTAGCGAGTGGTTCTATCGCAGCGAGTGGAACACTAGGACAGATCGTCCCTCCCTCTATAGTGTTGATCATATTGGGAGATCAGATGCATTTGAGTGTCGGAGATCTCTTCAAGGCGGCGGTAGTGCCAGGATTGCTCTTGATCACTCTCTATATCCTCTATATTTTTATTGTGGCACTGTTCAACAAAGAGGTTGCTCCTGCGATAGAGAGTGATGAGCCTTATGCTGAAACGGTCAAAAAGGCTCTTAAAGCTATCTTGCCTCCACTGCTTTTGATTGTTGCAGTATTGGGCTCTATCTTTAGTGGGGTCGCCTCTCCGACAGAATCAGCAGCCATAGGTGTTTTGGGTGCAGTACTTCTAGCATGGAGCAATAGAAGCTTTTCTTTTTCTATGATGCGTTATGCTTCAGTCGAAACAGTTAAATTGACAGCAATGATCTTTATGATTCTTATCGGAGCGACAGCTTTTTCTCTGGTCTTTAACGAGTTGGGAGGTGGAGATATGGCACTGGAATTTTTCTCTGGTGACATGAGCGATAAGTGGACATTTATACTGATCTCTATGTTGATTATTTTTGTTCTTGGGTTTTTTATTGATTTTATTGAAATTGCATTTGTGGTAGTTCCGATTTTGGTGCCTATCGTTCATTCATTAGGGATTGATCCTATTTGGTTTGCGGTTCTGATCGCGATGAATCTCCAAGCTTCTTTTTTGACACCGCCATTTGGTTTTGCTCTTTTTTATCTCAAGGGTGCCGCTGGTGATAAGGTGACGACAGGGGCGATATATAAAGGGGTGATACCTTTTATTGCATTACAGATTCTTGCACTAGTTATTGTGATTTTCTGGCCTGAGATAATCTATCTTTTTGGTAAATAAATATGATGAGATGGAATCCCCGCAAAATAGCGAAAGAGATAGCGGTTGGGTTATTGATACTATTTGTAGTCAGCCAAGTACTCAATTATATTCGGAAACCAGAACTTCCCTCCGAAAAACTACCCTCTATACAGGGAGCGTTGTTAGATGGAAGTCATCTTGAATTACCAAAAGGAAAAGCCCTTATCATTCATTTCTGGGGTACTTGGTGTCCCATCTGCAAAGTAGAATCCCCCAATATCCAGTCTGTCTCAGAAAAATATGAGGTTTTGACCATCGTAGTCAATTCAGGCAGTAACAAAAAGATAAAAGCCTATATGAGAGATCGGCAACTGAACTTCAAAGTACTCAATGATAGAGAAGGAAAATGGGCAAAACAGTTTGATGTAGAAGTTTTCCCCACAACTTTTATCTATGATACCAAGGGTGAGCGCAGATTTA